>CATPBY010000169.1 GCA_955652845.1 uncultured Terriglobales bacterium
ACCTCGATCTCTGCCACCTCCGCCGCTGCGCTCAACCTTGGGGCGCGCCTCATTCACGTTCAGCGTGCGGCCGCCGACCTGGCTGCCGTTGAGGGCGGCAATGGCTTTCTCTCCCTCTTCAGCATTGGCCATTTCGACGAAACCGAAACCGCGCGAGCGTCCAGTCTCACGGTCGGTCATGATGCTGACGCGGTCGACCTGCCCGTAGGCCGCGAATAGCTGACGCAGTTCGTCTTCACCGGTATTGAAATCCAGATTGCCTACAAAGATATTCTTCACACGAATTGCCTCGAAGTGAGCTATCTGAGTGCGGCTGACTTCGGCGGAAAACGCGGGGGCTGGTTGGCCGACCGAATAGCCGGAGTTGGCGAACAGTCAAATGCGTGGGGAAGTATAGCAGGTTCGCTCGTAATGGAAAGCGCTTCAAGGAACTTCGGCTTCAGCGGCTCAGAGCCCGTGGCAACCGTTCACCCTCAACGATCTTTCGCGCAAATCAGCGGTTCAGCAACCGGTTTCGTCGTTGCGCGCTCTAAGATTCCACCGTCGCCATCATGCTCCGCTTGCGTTTATTGGCCTGCAGCACCTTTTTCCGCAGCCGCAGCGCTTTAGGAGTGATCTCGATGAACTCATCGTCAGCGATAAATTCGATAGCCTGCTCCAGGTTGAGCTGGCGGAAAGGCACCAGTCGAATGGCCATATCGGAAGTAGAAGAGCGCATGTTTGTCAATTTCTTCTCGCGTACCACATTCACGTCGAGATCAGTGTCTTTGGCGTTTTCGCCGATGATCATGCCTTCATATACTTCGATTGTGGGACCGACGAACAGTTCGCCGCGCTCCTGCAGGTTGTAAAGAGCATAAGGTGTCGTAACTCCGGCGCGGTCGGATACCAGCGCGCCAGTCAGGCGATGCGGAATCTCGCCTTGCCATTCGGTGTATCCGTCAAAGAGGGAATTCATCACGATAGTGCCGCGGGTGTCGGTGAGTAACTGGCCGCGCAAGCCAATCAGCCCGCGGCTGGCGACGCGAAACTCGACCCGCACCCGCCCGTATCCGTGATTGTGCATGTTGAGGACTTCGCCCTTGCGGGTGCCCAGTTGCTCCATGACCACGCCGACAAACTCTTCGGGCACGTCCACCGTAAGCTTCTCGATCGGCTCCATGAGCTTGCCGTCTACCCGCTTGGTCACAATTTCCGGCTTACCCACCATCAATTCATAGCCTTCGCGGCGCATCATTTCTATCAGGATGGAAAGTTGAAGTTCCCCACGCCCCATGACCACAAATGAATCGGTGCTGTCAGTCTCTTCAAGGCGCAGGGAGACATTGGTCAGCAATTCTTTTTGCAGGCGCTCGCGCAGATTTCGCGAGGTCACATAGGTGCCTTCGCGACCCGCGAACGGCGACGTGTTCACTGTGAACAGCATGGCGATTGTAGGCTCGTCGATCGTGATGTGCGGCAGCGGGGCCGGATTTTCTGCGTCAGTAATGGTCTCGCCAATGGTGATGCCTTCAACCCCGGCTACAGCGATGATGTCCCCGAGCGTTGTCTCGGTAATGTCAGTCCGCTTCAATCCGGAGAACGAAAATAGTTTTGTGATCTTAGTCTTGTGCAGCGAGCCATCCAGCTTGGCGATGGCAACATCCTCACCAGTGTGCATGCTCCCGTTGAAAACGCGCGCAATCGCCAGCCTTCCCAGATAATCGCTGTAATCAAGGTTGGCTACCAGGATCTGCAGCGGCCCGGTTGGATCTCCCTTGGGTTCAGGAATGGTGTTGATAATGGCCTCGAACAGAGGCTGCAAGTTTTCACCGCCGCCCTTTATGTTTATGGAGGCGGTGCCCTCCTTGGCGTTGGTGTAGAGGACGGGAAAGTCCAGTTGATCTTCCTTGGCGTCAAGGTCAATGAAAAGATCGTAGATTTCGTTGAGAACTTCCTGCGGCCGCGCGTCGGAGCGGTCGATCTTATTGATCACGACAATGGGCGGAAGATTCGCTTCCAGCGCCTTGCCCAGCACGTAGCGGGTTTGCGGCAATGGGCCCTCGCTGGCATCGACCAGCAACATTACGCCATCGACCATCTTGAGCGCGCGTTCGACCTCGCCTCCAAAGTCACTGTGGCCGGGCGTGTCCACGATGTTGATCTTCACGTGATGATAGAAAATAGCGGTATTCTTCGCGAGAATCGTGATGCCGCGCTCGCGTTCCAGGTCGTTCGAGTCCATGACGCGCTCGATCAGATGCTCGTTGGCACGGAACGTGCCGCTCTGGCGCAGCATGGCATCCACCAGAGTGGTTTTGCCATGGTCGACATGGGCAATAATGGCGATGTTGCGAATAGCTGGGTTCAAAAGGTGACTGTCCTTCCAGTGTGTCTACTACCACTTTACTATGGGAGGAGTGCAAGAAGGTTTTACTGGCGCCCTTTGTTGACTTTCTTTGCGACTTTTCGGCTAAAAGCACTCTTCTGCGGCACTTACTTTAGTCACCCGCCGTCGTACGGGCTGCCATGGGTTTTCCGGCGAGCCGGTTTTCGGCTTCCTTTACCGCGCGCTGGGCGGAGAGGATCGCCGGGCTTACCGTGGATTCTGGTCCCTCGGAGTCGGTGTTAGCGAAGAAAACGCGATCCATCGCTTGGCGCACTAATGGCTGTACTTCGGTGAACAGGCCCGGAGTGGACATGTATAGAGGATGGCCCCGCCGATAAAGGTGTACCTCGACCGGATCAACATTCGACCCCGGGTAGAGCTTCTGGAAATCCCGCAAAACGTTGGCAGCAACCCGGCGCGCACTCGCGTCGTTGAGGAGCACGGCGCGATCCTCTTCGCGCAGAGGGGTGTAGCAGGTGAGGATATTGTATTTCTGTTTGTACCCGGGCTGGTTGCGGATGACCCAGTCCGCCACGGTTATGTCGGTGAAGGTGCTTCCCGGGCACCAGGTATCGAAGCCTTTGTTGAACACCGGTTTGTCAAAGATAAGATTCACCACCGCATAGGGAATGTAGCGGATCCGGTGCATCGCCTCGGTCTGTTTGGCGGGCAGCCCGTCGACGATGCGGCGAGTGATGAACTTAGGCGTCGCCATGATCACAGCTTTGGCTGCCACAGTTTTCAGTTCCGCGCCTTGCATGTAGGTCACTTGCACCTGGTTTTTATCGGAGATAACCGACACCGTCGTGGCGCCACTCTGCATGCGTTCAGCCGATTTCGAGGACAACACTTCAACCAGCTTGTTGCTCATGGCCCCCAGCCCGCCAGGCCAGGTAAAGCGGTCATCGTGGGGGCTTTCCGCAACCATCGCCTGCAATTCAATTACGCCGACCGCCGCGGCTGCATCTTCGGTCGTAGCCCCATAGTTCGAAGGACCGTAAGAGTCCCACCACAATTTGAGTTCCTCTGGATATCCCCTAAGCAGATCGGAAAAGGGGTGGTTGTAAAGTTCTTTGGCGCGCTTATCCAGATCGATCGCCAGTATCTCTTTCTTGAATTTCTTGAAAGCTTCGCGAACAGGCGCCGGGTAAGGAAGTTTGTCAAGTCCGTCTCCCCAGGTATCGGCAATCCATTCCCCGTTAATCAGGCTGCCATCCGGGCTGTCGACGGGCAGCGGCTCCAGCCCGATCTGCCGGGCGAAGCCATACGCATATTCATCGTTGTAGAGAAATGCGGTGCCAGTGCCGTAGGCGCTTCCCTGATATTCCATGGCATAGGCATTGCCGCCCCAGTGCGGCTCTTTTTCCAGCAGAAGGAAGTCGCGCTGGCGCAGAAAATAAGCGGCAGCGAGCCCGCTGAGGCCACCGCCCACGATCACCACATCGTGCCGCGCGGACACAGGCGGACGGGTGAACACTTTACCGTCGCGCACCTGGTGGCAGATGCGGTTGTCCTCTCCTTCTATCATCGGCGGGTGCGCGTCGCCGGGTTGCGCGGCCAGCAGCAAAAAATCAATCGGACATCCCGCGGCCACCGATCCCGCCACCACGAACTTGATGAATTCCCTGCGATTCGAGCTCATTCGACAATTTCCTCAGGACGCCTTCTCTACCAGTTCGGTAATGTTTTCCGGCTTGCTTTCAGCGCCCGCGCGCAGGCGATACCAGGTCACAATCGCAATCAAGGAAAAAACGAAAATAATGCTTGAGATTGCATTAATTTCGGGCGTAATGCCGCGGCGCAGGCGGCCCCAGATTTCCAGCGGCAAGGTATTGTCGCGCCCGATCAGAAAGAAACTGACTGCAATTTCATCCATGGAAAGCGTGAAGATTAACAGTGCTGCGCCGATTATCGACAGTCGCAGGTTTGGAATCATCACCCGCCAGAAGGTCTGCCAGTAGTTTGCGCCGAGATCAAGAGAGGCTTCTTCCTGCGCCCGCTCAAATTTCTGCAGTCCGGCGAAGACTTCTGTAGTTG
>CATPBY010000170.1 GCA_955652845.1 uncultured Terriglobales bacterium
AACTGCACTCCATCTTCATTTTCTTCATCCAGGCTGACCAGACGACGCTGCCGTCGATAACGATTCACAAACTCCTGCGCCATTACGGTGCGTAACCAGCCCTCGAGCGAACCACGTCCGGTGTAAGAAGCCAGCTTCGACATCCGCCGCCCTTCACAAGTAGTTGTGCCGTAAAGATCGGCATAGAGCGAGTCGGCCAGCTCTCTCGCCGCCGAACTTTCTTTTGCGATGTAGCCCGCGATGTCGTACAGCTTTTCGCGATAGCGCAGCATGAAAATTTCCCAGGCGCGCTCATGACCGGCGGCGCAGGCTCGCGCCAGTGCCAGCTCCTCCACTTTCAGGCTGGCGCACAGTTCACTTACCTCGCGCGCCGTGACTTCCCCTGGAAGATATTTCTTACAGATGTCCTGAAGGATGCCGGCGAACTCTTCGCGGCTTAATCCCAGACTCTCGGCATCGCTTCTCTTGTAAAGCCCGGTCATGACCGACTCCAACCCTGCAGCAATTGCCCTTATAGATTGGACACCGGAGTTGGTAGTGACGGACATGGCCTGAGTGGATGCTACCAATTTATTAGACGCAAGAAGCCGGAATTTGTCGTTCCCTATTCAGTTGGGCTGGAGAGACACCCCGGAGCAAAACGCCCTCCCCCGCGACCGGGGTGTCGCTATGCCGCCCGAAGGAAAAGCAAAAGGAAGAGGAACATTATGAGGCTTAAGCTGTCTGCTCTGGCCGCTGTGATCGCCGTGTCAGTTGGATTCGCTCTTTTCATCCCCTGTGCGTCTCCAGCGGGCGAAGTCCCATCGGCAACCGAATATAAGGTATTAGCGCCCATCCGGCATGGCAACCTGACTGTCTTTCCGGTGGTGGCGGCAACTACCCATGACACGCGAGGCTTTATTACGCTTGATGAAGGTATGCGTTCGGGCGAAGTTGTGGTGACCGAATCCGGCAGCGTGCAGCCGCTCATTCGCCGGCGTCGCACGCCTGTTCCTCCCGGTGGCGCGCAGGTGAATCAACAGGTGTTAGTAAATAATTCCAGGCGCCCTCTCATCCTACTGGCGGGAGAAATTGTGACTGGAGGCAAACAAGATCGCGTCATTGGGAAGGATCGCATAATTCCCGCCGAGAGTGATCCCGTCGACCTCAGCGTATTCTGCGTCGAGCCCGGGCGCTGGACCGGGGCTTCGGCCCAATTCGCGGCGCGTTCCATTGAGGGCGCACCGATGGCCCAGCCCGCAGTGCGTGGGAAAGCCATGGCAGCGAAAGACCAGGCCCAGGTTTGGGCGGAGGTGGGAAGGACCAAAGACTATCTGGCCGGCAGTCTTTCATCACCTTCAGCCGCTCCGCTCGAACAGACAAGTTCTTACGCCCGCGTAATGGAAAACGCCGACGTAAAACACCAGGTCGATTCTGTCGCCGAACCAATCCAGCACAGCTATCAGAGCCTGATCCAGCAACTGCGTGACCAGAATGCGGTTGGTGTGGTTGCCGCGGTGAATGGTCAGATCGTGTGGGCCGACATTTTTGCCAGCACCAGCCTGCTGGAAAAATACTGGCCAAAACTGGTGCGCTCCTACGCAGCAGAAGCTGTCATCACCAGGACCAAGGGCTTTGAAATAGACACTAAAGCGGCGCAGCGATTTTTAGATAATCTCGAAGGCCGCCATGAGACAGTCGAGCGCGAGCCTGGACTCTATCGCCATACCGAAATCACCGGCGATGGATTCCGGGCTTTCGAGCTGACCTCGTTGCTCCCGAAGACCGGTTTCGACGTGCATGTAGCAAAAATGGTGGAATGAACACAAGGAAACGAGTTTGGCTCGCGGAAGAACTAAACTCGTTCCAGTATTACAGCGATCCCCTGGCCCACGCCGATGCACATCGTACACAGGGCATACTTCCCCTTGATTCTGCGCAATTGATATACGACGGTAGTGATCAAGCGAGCGCCGCTGGCGCCTAATGGATGGCCGAGAGCGATAGCGCCGCCATTTGGATTTACATGCGGCGCATCGTCGGCAACTCCCAACTCGCGCAGCACAGCGAGAGCTTGCGCCGCGAACGCCTCGTTCAATTCGATCACGTCCATGTCAGCGATCTTAAGATTCGCCTTCGCCAGCACCTTGCGGCTCGCTGGAACGGGTCCCATGCCCATAATGCGCGGCGCTACTCCGGCGGCTGCCGACGCTACAACCCGGGCCAGAGGAGTGAGACCATGTTTCTTGATAGCACTTTCCGAGGCCAGCAGAAGGGCGCAGGCTCCATCATTCACCCCCGAGGAGTTGCCTGCGGTGACAGTCCCGTCAGGTTTCACGATCGGTTTCAATTTGGAAAGCGCTTCCAGCGTGCTATCGGGACGAGGATGCTCATCCTGAGCAACTAGATTGGCGCCATCTTTTTTAAACGGAAGTTGCACCGGAAAAATTTCTTCCCTCGATCGCCCGCTCCGCATCGCATCAGCCGCGCGCTGTTGGCTCCTTAATGCAAATGCATCCTGGTCCTGGCGGCAGACGTGGAACTCTTCGGCTACGTTCTCCGCGGTTTCGGGCATCGAATCCACGCCGTATTTCGCTTTCATCAGCGGATTCACAAAGCGCCAGCCGATGGTCGTATCTTCCATTTTCATGGATCGGGAAAAAGCCGAATCGGCCTTGCCGAGAACAAATGGCGCGCGGGACATACTTTCCACGCCGCCGGCGATCAGCAGCGAGGCTTCGCCGCTCTTGATAGCCCGAGCTGCGATGGCGGCGGCGTCCATGCTCGAACCACAAAGACGATTCACTGTCTCGCCCGGTATCTGCTGCGGTAACCCCGCGAGCAGGAGAGCCATGCGCGCCACATTGCGATTGTCTTCGCCGGCCTGGTTCGCGCAGCCGTAGACCACGTCGTCCAGCTCCGCCCAGTCCACCGTGGAATTGCGCTCCACCAGCGCTCGGATAGGAATGGCGCCAAGGTCGTCGGTGCGAATCGAGGAGAGCGCGCCTCCATAGCGCCCAAACGGAGTTCGGATGGCGTCGCAAATGTAGGCCTGTTCCATGTGGGTCGGGTCTGTCAGTCATCAACAGAATAGTCGAAGCTTGAATGGCTTGCTAGCAAGGCGGCAATCCGGCGGCCTGGAGCAGAGGAAGAACGCAAATTAGATATCCAGGCGCGGGCTTTCGGGTCCTCGCAACCCGGGCTCACTTCCTGGTTGCCCGTTTCTTGGCTGAGACTCTTTTCCTGGCTGAGACTCGTTGCTTGGCAGAGACCCGTTTCTTACCTGAGACTGGAGCGCGGGCTGCGGAGTTGGCCGCCACCGCGGCGCGGATGAGTTGCATGAAGGCAGCTTCGTTGATCTCCTCCCCTTCGCGGAGGTCGATCGCACGCCGCGTGTTTCCTTCCAGGCTGGAATTGAAGAGTTTCTTCGGGTCATCGATGAAGGCGCCGCGCGCAAAGGTGAGCTTCACCACCTGCTTGTACGATTCTCCGGTGCAGACGCTGCCGTCATGGGACCAGACAGGCGTGCCGGGCGACGCGGCCTTCGCCCATTTCCACTCTTCCTGAATGTCGGGGTCGGCATCGTGGATCAGCTGACGAACACGCGCCAGCGTCTTCCCTCGCCAGTCCCCAAGTTCTTCAATTCGATTGGTGATGCTCGCTGAAGCGGCCTTGGCTTCGCTATGTGGATGACTCGTCGTCTTCATGTCTTAGTCCAGGTCCTCCAACAGGAGGGGCTTCAGATCGCTGTCTTACGTTCTGGCTTTATGATCGCAAAGGCACATAAGAAATGGGATCCACGTTGCTCAGTTCATTTGGGACCAGCAATCCAAGCGAAGAGAAACACAAACGAAGTGATTGTGCACAAGAACACAGTAGAAAGTCGCTCAAGCAATTCGCCGCGCACTTTTCTTGGGATGCGCACGCAGGATTTCTTCGATATGTGCTTGTAATTCAGTTGCCATGTTCTTTTTGACATCTTCGAAACTGCTGCCACGGACGGTAAGCGAAAGAGTGCTAGAGAGCCCCTTCCAGCCGTCATCTTCCGACCAGAATTCGCATTCAACCGGTATGCAAGCGCTCACCTCTAGTTTCACTACTTGAGAAGTCATAATTACCTCCCCCGAGTCTCTCGTCGCCGATCATCATGGGCTCAATGAAGGTCTCGTCCAAGTTGGTTGCCAGATGATGACAAAATAGGTCTAACTGCTCACCATCGCTTGGACAAAAAGCGTATCAGAACCCCGACGCAGCTTGCCCTGCGTTGGAGGCCAATCCCGTTGTGCACACCATCAAGAGTGCACCAGCCATTGTCCCGCCGTCGTAAGGTACCGGTGTGGAATCTTCACCGGGAACAGATGGAGCTACGACGGGAAGCGGAACTATGGCCCGAAGGCTCGTTCCATGAAGATCCGATTCGATTTCAAGCTTGCCGTTTAGTTCGTTTAAGCGCTCGCGCATTCCGGCCAAGCCCACGCCCGTTTCCGAGTTCGCGCCACGAAGTCGAACCAATCGCTCCATCGGTATACCGCGTCCGCAATCTCGTATCTCAAGCACTACATTTTCGGCTTGGTACTGAAACCGGATGCTGACCTCCAAAGCTCCAGAGTGGCGATGTACGTTCGTCAGACTCTCCTGTAGCACGCGGAAAAGAGCGGTCTCAATCGTGATTGGCAATCGTTCACGTTTGGTCGCCAGATCCAGCCTCACCTTAATCCCGCTTCGCTTCCCGAAGCCGCCGACATACCACCGTGCAGCGGAATTGAAGCCTGCCTCGTCCAGCAACGGAGGGTGCAGCAGGTATGAAGTGGTGCGAATTTCCTGTAGCGCCTGATCCGCCAATGCAGCAACCTCGGACAACGCCTCGGCCGTACATTGGTTTCGTTTCAGTTTTTGCTCAAGAGTCGCTATGCCCATTTTCAGCGCAGCTAATGTTTGGCCGGTGCTGTCGTGCAAGTCGCGCGCTACCCTCCGTCTCTCCTCGTCCTGCACCTTGAGAAGCCTTTGCGAGAGGTTCTGCAGCGCGACTGTACGTTGTACGACGAGCGATTCAAGTTGAGCGTGGGACAGCCCCGATTTGTTCGAATGTTTTGAAAGAATCCACATAGGTCCTCCTCGAACGGTTGGACGGCAGGAAGCTTCATTCCTTCAGAGTTCGTGAATTCTTTCATGCAGTGCCTTCGGAGGTCTGGTCAAAATTGCTCGCTTGAACTGAGCATGTCTGTTTGCGCCTTGCAAGGACCTCGCCGGTCGTCGTCGTCGTTTGGGCGCCTTCATTTCCACAGCCTCCGCAGCGGACAGCTTCCGATCCCGATGTGGCTCGGTGCGCAGGGCACCGGTACGGAGTTCACACGTGGACAAGGCACAGACAATATCTTTTCGCGATGAGTTCTCTGGTTTTCATCCCCAAAGATTGCAACGTCTAACCGCGCCAACGAGAGTATCCCCAGCCCCCGCCACCGAGCAAAAACAGCACCAAGAGAACAATCAATACGGTTGACATGTTGTACCTCACTTGTGAGAAGGAACGGACAGCCTTTGTACCGGTCGTCTCACTTCTTCACTACACCCATGATATAAGCGGCGACGGCGGATGTCTGGTCACATTAGACCACTATATGCGATTCATCTGTACGGGCACCATGTAGATCATGATTTCCTCAAGTCGCGTGAATAACCCGATGATCGAAGGGCCCTCTTGCGCTTTGCCTTTTTGCTTTCTCCTTCGACTACGCGCCTTGGACAATCACTAGTTCGGAGTCAGCCGTGGCTTGGCGCAACGCCTTTGGCTCGGCGTATTCTGGCGAACCCCACCACTCTCGCGCCTGCTCCATGCTGGGAAACTCGGCGATGATTAGCCGTTCGCGCGGCCACTCTCCCTCGAGAACAGTGGGGACGCCGCGCGCAACCAATCGCGCGCCATACTTCGCCATTGTTGGCAGCAGCATCCGCCGGTAATCCTCGAACCGAACCGCATCTTTGATCGTAAGACTTGCAATGACATAGACTGCCATGTGTTCCTCCTTTATCGCGTGATCGATGATTTTGCCGTACAAAGTTCTTGAAACTGACTGCCACGTTGTTTTCTGTTCCGGCTGAGAAACGTAATCGCAGCCGCGAGCAGCCAAATTGCCTGAACTCCAGCAACTACTGTGACTGCGTCAGGCAAGGTCAGAGTGAATAGAAAAATCGCCCCTAACGCCGCAAATACCACTGCTAACGGAAGCACCACATATC
>CATPBY010000171.1 GCA_955652845.1 uncultured Terriglobales bacterium
CTTCCCTACGGCTCGGTACCGAGCGTGACCGGTCCGAACCCCAATCCGATCAGTGTGGTAGGACTACGAAAATATTCGTCTCCCCTATGTGAACCCACTACCGGGCAGGGCTGTCCTCCTGATGGAGTACCGGTGTTCAGCAGCCTTTTCGCCATGGCACCGGTTGCGAACTCGTCCTATAACTCTTTCCAAGCGCAGCTCAACAAGCGTTTTTCACACGGATTGCAGCTCTTAGCCTCATACACGTGGAGCAAGTCGACGGACGATGCTTCCAGCTTCGAGAACTCTGTCAATCCTATCGACCCGCGCAGGTCTCGATCCCTATCTCTGTTCGACGCACGCCACAGGTTCGTGTTAAGCGAGTATTGGCGTATTCCCGACTGGAGAGTCTCGAACTGGAGCAGGCACGTTATCGGTGGATGGGCCGTGTCGGGTATTGCTACATTACAGTCCGGATTCCCAATCCACATTACATCCTCCAGCGATCGAGAGCTGATGGGCAGTCTCGACTTCGAGTCGCCAGGCGAGCCAAACCAGGTCGCACCATTCCGGAAACTGGATCCAAGGAGATCTGGCGGCTACTACTTCGATCCCGCCTCCTTCATGGATGGCCCCTTGGGACAGATCGGCAATGCCCCGCGTGCCGTATGCTGCGGTCCCGGCATCACTAATATCGATTTTGCAATTCACAAGACGATTCCAGTGAAGGAGAGCACCTCCCTGGAGTTCCGCACCGAATTTTTCAACGTGTTCAATCACACTCAATTTTTGAATCCTAGCGGAAATATTACCGGAGGCGCCACGTTCGGGCAGGTACAACGAGCTAGAGATCCAAGACTGATTCAACTTGCATTGCGACTCACTTTCTAGCGGTAGGGGACAGGCAGGAATCGACGATGGCGAGACTGGATCACATCTTGCTTTGCGGGATGCTCCTCGTGGGGAGTGCAAGCGCTGCCGATCAAGGGGAGCGCAAAATTACTCGCCGTGAGGAGCCGGACTACCCACAAATCGCGAGAAAGATGAATCTTCACGGTGGGGTCCGACTCAAGATCTGGATCAATCCCGATGGCACCGTGCGCCGGGTGGAATATATCGGTGGCCATCCGCTACTCGCAGAGTCTGCGCTCAAATCGGTCAAGGGCTGGAAGTATGAAGGCGCTGCCAAAGAATCAACCGCCATCATCGAATTAAAGTTCTGAGCTTAGCCCTCGTCGGCACGCTTACGTTTAGAAATCTCGAGCCTTCTTGGCTTTCGATCCAGAGGAAGGTTCAGGTGATGATACTTCTGTGATCTATAGAATTCTATTTGTGATCGTAGTCGCCCTTATGTTGTGGTGGATGTTTCTGGCCGGGGAGGGTGAGCGCGAATTCAAGCAGTCTGAGCAAGCTTTACAGCATGTGACCAGCTGGCGGCAAGAATCGCGAGCGGGATCCCAAGAAAACGAAGAAGCTGAAATTGCGTGCCCCGATCGTGGCCACTGGCTACGCCATGTTAGATCCCAGTCGAAAGACGGCGTGGAGAGAGACTCGACGTTTGAGTCGGTTGAAATCGGCTCTAAATCTTACCCTCGGTCCTCTCTTCGAGCTCCAGGTGAACAGTCCGAGAGGGAATCAAAAGACGATCCGAAGGTAACTGCACGGTGCACAAACTTAATGCGAGGTGAATATCTTTACCCTCTGCCGAACTATAACCATCTGATTCAGCACACCAGGATCGTTAAGGGGGCGATTGACACGGTCCACGGGTTGAAGTGTCAGGAGTGGACAACAGTTCCCGTTATTCCTGGGAGATTCGCTGCGGTCCAGCAGCCTGATGACTCGCAAATCTGTATCGGTCTTAGTGATCATCTGCCCCGGCGCATTAAGTACGAAAAGGCAGAATATATCTTCTATGACTGGAATACGCCCATTCAGATCCAAGGCTCCAGGTACCGCTAGCGCCGATGTGCGATGGGATTGCGGGCGGAACGGTTCGATGATTGTCTCTCCCTAATAGAAGAGGATGGCGGCCGCGACGGTGAGGAGCGGATGCGTTGTGATCCCAAGATTGAAGTCAAGGCGGACGGCCAAGATCACAAAGTGAGTGGGTCGCCATACTTTGACACCATCAATGTTCGTGAGGCGGACGATCACACAGTCACGATCACGAATATATCGATGGATGGAAGGACTTTAATCACCGAGTGGACATTCGTCTCGGAAAGCGGACAAGAGCTAAATGGGAAATTCAACTCCGACCGAGTGGGAGACGCCGTCGCTGGCGGCAATAAGATTTCAGGTTCTTGGCAACCTCGAAAATGAGAACGTCACCGAAAACGTTCTGCAGGTTACATTCAAGGCAACCGATGACGGTCTCAGCATGACCGATCTGACCGGCGACTCGTACAATGCGAAGTTCGACGGAAAGGACTACCCATACAGGGGCGATCCAGGCACTACGAGTGTGTCGCTCAGAAAAATTGACGCGAATACCATAGAAGAAACAGACAAGCGCAACGGCAAAACAATATCAGTCACACGAATGACAGTTGAGTCGGATGAGAAGACGATGAACGTGAATGTCGAAGACAAGCTGCGAAACGTGACCATGAAGTGGAGTGCGAAGAAACAGTAGTTTCTCTCCGTGCTTATTTATGTCGCTTCCAGCTATCGCAACCTTGCGTACTCCGCTTTGGCTGGA
>CATPBY010000172.1 GCA_955652845.1 uncultured Terriglobales bacterium
GGGTAAGAGCCGACGGGTGCGTAAGTTACAGAGATCAATCTTTTATCCGGACAAAGAGAGCTGGGTGGAGTCACGGCACTATGGCAAACCAGTGCGGTTTCCAGTCCAATCGAAAGGCGAATGGCTGGCGATTGTCGGCCAGACAGGCCTGTATTTGGAGCCTCGCCCTGCTCCAAAATGTTAGCTCTCGACTACTCGCCTAGCGGGCAGTCCAAAATCGAAAAATGTTCTCCGGACGAGGCGCTCGCCGAGAAGCGAACGACTGGCGATTTTCTAGGCTTCCTGCTAATGCTACCTGCAAACATCTTCCCTACGTTGCAGAGAGATGTCTATTTAACGAGATATCACTAGATAGTTTCCGGTTGCCCGTCAACTGCGAGCAATCGTGACCTTCCCATAAGCCGACTTATCGGTACTAATCCTGATTGCGGACTCCTCAGTTCTGACCTAGCGGCACGGCCGCGTTTGGGGACTCGGACTCAAACGAGTGGCCTCATCACATTCAAACGTAATTCTCGGCGAGCATCTCAGCGGCGCTCTCATCCAGTTGCTCCGCGCGACGTACTTCTTCAAAGCGCGCCAGTAGATCGTCAGGCCTTAGCCGTCGTTTTTCGGCACCCTGAAAATCGTGAATGATCTGGCCGCGGTGCATCATGATCAGGCGGTCTCCCAAGCTTGCCGCTTGGTGCATCGAGTGGGTCACCATTAAGGTAGTCAGTTCGTCGCGCGCAACCAGGTGCTCGGTTAACGCGATCACCTGGTCGGCGCTTTTGGGGTCAAGGGCCGCGGTGTGTTCGTCTAATAACAAGAGTTCGGGGCGTAGCCACGTAGCCATCAATAGTGTAAGCGCCTGTCGCTGTCCTCCTGAAAGGCTACCAATGGCATTCTCGAGCCGATCCTCCAGTCCCATGTTCAACTGGCTTACCTCGTCGCGCATTCTCGCCACCAGCGACGCCTTCATTCCCCAACCGAGGCCACGGCCCCGGCCGCGCAGGGCGGCCAGACTGAGATTGTCCCGGATAGTGAGGCTCGGCGATGTGCCGCTAAACGGATTTTGAAATACGCGTCCGATCAACTCCGCACGCACATGCTCGGGCCATCGCGTGACGTCCCGCCCCGCCAGTCGAATGCTGCCTTCGTCTGCAAAAAACGTTCCGGCTACAGCGTTCAGCAGAGTGGATTTCCCCGAGCCGTTAGTCCCAATGATGATGACCCAGGATCCCGCAGTCAGCTCGAGGCTGACGCCGCGCAGCGAATGCACCTCATTCGGCGTACCCGGATTAAACGTTTTTGAGACTGCGCGGAGTTCAAGCATGCGCACTCCGCATCCGGCCTTTTCGGATGAACTGCGGAACAATAAGGGCGACGAACACGAACGCGGCGGTGATCAATTTCAGATCATTGGGGCTAAGACCCCAACGCAATGCCACCGCTACCATCAGTCTGAACAGCACGGACCCCATAACGGTCCCGACAATCGTCAAGCCCAGTTGATTCGTTCCCACCAGGGCCTCTCCGATGATGACGCTGGCCAGTCCCCACACCACCATTCCGATTCCCATGCCCACGTCGGCAAACCCTTGGTATTGCGCCAACAATGCTCCGGACAGCGCCACGAAACCGTTCGATATCGCCAGTCCGAAGATGATCATGTTCCCGTCATTCACTCCGAGAGCTCGGATCATCTGCACGTTGTCGCCGGTAGCCCGCATCGCGATGCCGAGGTTCGTGCGCAAAAACCAATACAGCAGGGTCCCGGTCAGCAGGACAGCCAAAACAATCGCGCCCAGCACAGTTGCATCGCGCACGCTCACTTCCCAGCCGGCGAGATGGAAAGTGGTAGCCCCACGCATCAGCTTCATTCCCAGTCGCTCCGATTGCGTGGCCAGAGTGTTCACCCCCAGCAGCGAAATGTTGCTGCTGCCCATGACGTGAAGATTGACGGAATACAGTGCTGTCATCACCAGGATGCCCGAAAGCAATGGGTTGATTTTGAACCTCGTGTGCAGCGTGCCCGTGCAAGTGCCGGCTAGCATTCCCGCGCCAAAAGCCGCAAGCGATGCGACGGGCGGTGTCACTCCGTGAACCAGCAGCGTCGCGGCGACCGACGCGCCAAGTGTCACCGACCCATCGGCTGTGATATCCGGAAATGCGAAAATCCGGAAGCTGATGAACACGCCCAAGGCGAGCAACGACAGGATGAAACCTATCGTGAAGGTGCCAACCAGGAGACTCATAGGCGTTCTACTTTCATTTCTTCTCAGACACCGCACCGATCCAGCACGCGCCGCGCACAAACTCGCTCTGCCGGGGCCCGCCGGCTTTACGGTCATCGGTCAGGAGGTGGAGCACACCCTGCAAGATCTCAGTCTCGAACAAGGTCGAGACCGTAGCGTTCAGATCGATGTCTCCCTTCTTTAGGGGCCGATAGGAAAACGACGCGGCGTGGAAGTGTCCCACTGGCGATGCTTCGCTTCCCACCCGCCGCAGCAGAGAAGCCAACGGCTCGCCGGCGGAACTGGCCGCTACCCCTGTAATCAACACCAGTGAGCGCGAGTAGAGCCGCTCCGTCGA
>CATPBY010000173.1 GCA_955652845.1 uncultured Terriglobales bacterium
CGGTTCTCGTCCCTCGACATTGAGAAAGATACGAGCATAGTAGCCTCCATCACCCCATACCTTTGTCTTGCTCCAATCAATATCGCATTTGTCGATGGCGGTCAACGTCGTTGGACGCGATTTTAATGTAAGATAGCCCTCGCGAATCAACCATTCGTTGATGGCAACGCCCCCATCGAGGCGCTGAGCGCCGTGGTCTGATACCAATAAAACAATGGCGTCATCGGGCACTAGATCAACCACCGCTCCAATCTGTTCGTCCAGCCACGCATAGTAGTCGGGAATGGCATTCTGATGAGGATTTCCAGGCTCAAACTGCGCGTGGTTGGGGTCGAAATAGTTCCAGAAGCCGTGGTGCATGCGATCGAGTCCGATGTCCACGAAATGAAAATAATCCCAATCCTTTTCGCGAATCAGCCAGCGGACTACCTGCCACTGCTTGCGGCTCATAGCGAAGATTTCTTCCTTGAGCCAATCTTTGCGATCCGTACGGAAATTCTTTACGTCCACCGGATACTCTCCGACCAGTTCGGTGAGCCTGGCTTTGAAGTCCGGCGGATAAGTGAAATCATTCTTCACCGTGTCCGGGGTGAGAAAGCAGCCGATGCTGATGCCGTTGACCCGGCGCGGGGGATAATTCGGAGGCACTCCGACTATGATCGATTTCTTTCCTGAGCGGGCCAGATGGTCCCAGATGGCCAGGGCCTTGATGGAGGCGGAATTCGCGAAACTCAGTTTGTCGTAGGAATGGTCCGAACGGTTGCGGAAGCCATAGACGCCGAGCGAGCCTGGGTCCTGGCTGGTGCTCATGCACATCCAGGCGGGCACAGTAATTGGCGGAATCACACTCTCAAGGCGGCCGTAGAGTCCACGATTCATCAGCCGGCGAATGTTCACCAGGCGTTCGTCGCCAAAAACGATTTCTGGCGCGGCGCAATCAAGTCCAAGCACACAGATTTTCATGAGTCCGTTCAAACGATCAGGGTAAGTGGCGTCTTCACTTTGCCGGCAGACAATTCTACGGCACGGCTTGCCTGTGCGATTGCATTATTGGAAGGGTATTCTCAAATGGAAAACAAACGGGCGCTGCACTGGGGCAGCGCCCGGGGACTGTGCAGACTGTATTGATCGAATTACTGGGGCAGCAGCACAGTATCAACCACGTGAATCACGCCATTCGATTGAAAAACGTTGGGGATGGTTACGGTCGAGATGTCACCCTTCTCGTCCTTCAGAACGACATTGCTGCCTTGCATCATGGCCGTGAGCGTGCCGCCACTTACCGTCTTCAGCATGGCTTGGCCGTTCCCTGCCCTGATTTGCTTCTTCAAATCAGAGGCGCTGATCCTGCCGGAAACCACGTGGTAGGTCAGGACCTTGGTCAGCGTATCTTTGTTCTCCGGCTTTAGAAGTGTGTCGACTGTGCCGGCGGGAAGTTTCGCAAACGCTTCATTGGTGGGAGCGAAGACGGTGAACGGACCGGGTCCCTTCAATGTCTCCACCAGACCGGCTGCCTTTACCGCGGCCACCAGGGTCGTGTGATCGGCGGAGTTCACAGCATTGTCCACGATGTCTTTGGTGGGGTACATTTCCTGTCCGCCAACCATGGGATTCTTGGAACCGGCCATCGCTCCGGTCGCGGCAAGCGCCGTCAGTGATAGCAATAGAACAGCAAATTTCTTAGTCATGGGTAAATCTCCTTATAAGTTAATTGCTTTCCACAATAAGTACGAGGAAGGAGGCAGATTGGATTCTTTGAGGCAACAGGCTTATGCCGGGGCCAGCACCATTCAATGTGCGCCATTCAATGTGAATGAGGACGAAGTTCCGCCAGCAGTTTTGTGCAGGCGTACACAGTTCTGGTATGAGGCATGGGAAGATTTAAACGCTCTCCGAGCTCCACAACGGCGCCGACTACGGCTTCCAATTCCAGCGGACGTCCTGCTTCAAGGTCCTGCAACATCGACGTCTTGTGCTCGCCAACTTTCTCCGCCCCGGCGATCCGCTGTTCGATGGTGACGGGCAATTCCAGGCCAAGCTTCGAGGCAACCGCCTTCGCTTCTTCCATTATGTTTCGAACGAGCACAGAAATCTCAGGATCGCGAGTCATTTGAACCAGGGTAGCGCCAGTCAGCGCGCTAATGGGATTGAAGGCCACGTTGCCCAGAATCTTCACCCAGATCTCATTCCGTATGTGGGTTGTGACTGGACAGCGCAGGCCGGAATCGTTTAAGGCGCCGGAAATCTGGCGGCAGCGCTCGGATCGCGTGCCGTCGGGCTCGCCCAGGGTGATTCGTTTGCCAGCGGTGTGGTGGATGACTCCGGGCTGGGTGATTTCAGCCGACAGATAGACGATTGAGCCCAGCACGCGGCGCGGCTCAAGGGCAGTCGAAATCCTCCCCCCGGGATCGACGCGCTCGAGTTGCATTCCTTCCCAGGTCGCGCCGATACCGTGGAAGAACCACCACGGAATTCCGTTTTGGGTGCTGACGACTATGGTATTTGGCCCAAGCACGGGCCGAAGTTCAGGCGCGAGCAGCGGCAGGCTATGGGCTTTCACGGCTAGAAAAATGACATCAACCGGACCCGCTTCTTCGAGCTTTCCGCATATTTTCGGATGCGCCTCAAAGTCTCCATCAACGCTTTTCACCCGCACGCCATATTCCTGCATGGCTCGCAAATGAGCGCCGCGGGCGAACAGAATGACATCGAGGCCGGCCTGGGCCATCCGCGCGCCAATGTAAGCCCCTATCGCACCCGCGCCGGCGATCAGGAACTTCATTGGTCCTCGTTGAGCAGCGCCGCGGCAACGGCCTGGCGGCGAATCTTTCCGGTAGCAGTCGTAGGAATGCTTTTTATGATGTAAATCTTTTTGGGGCACTTGAATTCAGCGAGATGTTCACGGCAATGGCTCAATAACGCGGATTCCGTCGCGCCTTGCGCTTCGTGCAGGACTACGGCGGCCGCCACCTCCTGGCCCAGCGCGGGATGAGGGCAGCCAAAGGTCACCGCCGATGCGACGGCGCGGTGCTTCAGCAGGACCGCATCGACTTCATGAGGAGCGATATTTTCTCCGCCCCGGATAATGATGTCCTTGATCCGCCCGGTTAAGTGCAGGTAGGAGTCTTCGTCGAGCAAACCTTCGTCGCCGGTCCGAAACCATCCGTTCACGAATGCGCGAGCGTTGGCTTCTGAATTATTCTCGTAGCCGCGAAACACATTGGGCCCCTGAATCGCTATTTCACCCCGCTGATTGGTTCCGAGTTGATTGCCTTCTCCATCAAGAACGCTTATGCGGGTTCCGGTTGCAACCCCGACTGATCCTGGCTTGCGTTGTCGCGGTGGGAGCAGGTTGGAGGACATCTGGTGGGCCGCTTCGGTCATTCCATAAGCCTCAACCAGAGGCACGCCGAACGCATCTTCGATTTTGTGAATGAGATCTGACGACAGAGGCGCGCTGCAGGAACGGACAAAGCGCAGGGACGCGGCGTCGGCTGGTTTTTCGCGAGCACGGGTCAGGAGTAGCTGGTGCATAGTCGGCACTCCCGAATACCAGGTCACGCGATGCTCACG
>CATPBY010000174.1 GCA_955652845.1 uncultured Terriglobales bacterium
GCTCAACTCAACCCAAACAACAACGTAGTTTCGCCGCAAGGTCCGATCATGTGGGATGAACGCGAGCCAAGTTTGCAGAGTCAATTTGTGGATGCGACCTTGGGCCATGCCCAGGCCTCCAGCGCGCCGAGCAGTAGTCAGGTCAATCAGGGAGTAAATTTCGAATCTGGGTTGTTTACCGCGCAGATCTTCAGTAATCGCGCTGGGGATCTTTCAGCCAGCGGCGCCATCGGTGGACCCATCGATCTATCCAGAGTTGGAGTTCCCTCAGTTCCTGATCCTGTGATCGAACTGGCATTCAATACTTACGATGGTTGGGGACTGCCGACCAACACCGCACCGCAGAGCTCCATCAACCGCGGGCAAATGATTTTTAATACCAGGACATTCACCATTACCGGTGTTGCGGGGTTCAACGATGCAGGCCCCGGCAATCCCGCGCCAAACTCGACTTGCTCTACCTGTCACAACAATTTGGATGTGGGCAGCGACGCTGTGGCGCGAGGCAGGCATCTAGGCATCGGGGACAATAGCAGTGCCGATAAAAGCGGTAACCAAACGACTGCGACCGTCTTGCCGCCAACCCCGGACCAGCCGTTGTTCTCATTCCTTTGCCCCGCAGGATCCATTCCTTTTTTCAGCAATCCGGTGACTGTTAACGGCGTCACCTACGACGAGTTCCAGACCACCGATCCGGGAATGGGATTGATTACTGGAAAGTGCAGTGATCTGGGTAAGTTCAAGGTCCCAAGGTTGAATGGCCTGGCTGCCCGGGCGCCATATTTCCACAATGGAAACGCTGCGTCGCTTCGGAAGTTAGTTGATTTCTACAACCGGCGGTTCAGCATCGGGCTGAGCACGCAGGATAAGCAAGATTTAATTAATTTCCTGAACTCACTGTAATCAAAAGTCGATCTTGCGACTCCAGTTTTTTGGTTTTGGGGCGACTACTTCGCGAACGCTTCTTTATTTACCACGTACGGCATCTTGGTGACGTCGCCGCCGTAGTTGCCTTCCAGTACATCCATCAAAGCCTGGACGCAGCGCCCGGCCATTCCCTTGTTTGGATCGGTTGAAAGGCGTGTGATCCGAGCTGCGCTGGCGAAGTGCGGATACAACCGGCAGCGATCTGCAATCGCAGGGTCACGCAGCAGCGAGTCGGCTGGCAGCGGCTCTTTTTCGTAGACGTCGAGCGCGGCGCCGGCAATCCAATTCTCCCGCAGCGCTTTTACCAGGGCAGTCTCATCGACCACTGGCCCGCGCGAATCATTCACCAGGTAGGCGGTGGGCTTCATCATCCGCAGGGTGCGTTCGTTGAACAAATGGTAAGTAGGAGTCGGACTCTCGCCTTCGCGGAGCAGAGGAACATGGACGCTGACAAAATCCGCCTGCTTCAGCGCCTCTTCGAAAGTGGTGTATTTAATCCAGGTGTGTTCCTTCTGGATACCTCGCGCATGCCGCAGATTCATCATCTCCTGGATCGCCTTGACGTAGTCGTGATTCTGATACGCCGGGTCGTAACAGAGAATGTTCATGTCAAAGCCGGCGCATTTCTTGATCATCGCCAGACCAATTCGCCCGGTGCCTATGACGGCAATGGTCTTGCCGGTAACCTCGTCGCCGAGAAACGGCAAATACGGATGCCAGTATCCCCACTGGTTTTCGCGTGTCAGATGCTCCGCCGTCCACATCTTTCGAGCCAGCACACCCAGCATGAAAAATGAGAATTCGGCGGTCGCTTCGGTCAGCACGTCGGCCGTGTGGGTAAACGGAACCTTGTAGCGGTTCGCATCGGCGCGATTGATGTTGTCGAAGCCCACGGCAATTTGCGCCACAACTTTTAGTGTTCCCTTGCCTGCTTCGAAGACCTCGGCGTCAATCGGATCACGCAGGGTTGTAATCAATCCGTCGATGCCCGACTTTGTCCTGTCGATGATTAAGCTCTTGGGCGGCGCCTCCGGCTTGGGATACACCTCGACGACGTATCCCCGTTTACGCAGCAATTCAAGCGATTCCCCAATGTCACAGGTGGCAAAGACGCGAAATTTCTTGGTCATGATTTGGTAGGCCAGTATTTCCTTCGTGCAACTTGGTGTCCCCTATGGTTCTTAGATCTGGGCCGCTACTCAAACTTCCAGCGCGTAGCCTTACCAATAAACTGCTTCTCCCACAGACCAAACACAACGTGAGGCCGCACCGCGAAAACCGGTTCTTTCATCGACAAAATATCGTCCCTCATCGTGGACATATCCCACTTATATTTACGCCCGTAGTTCGATAGCAGCTTCCGTCGCGCTGCCTGGTCAGCGATCTCGGCTGTTCCTTCCACGATTACCGCCTCGTGCGCCTTCTCGGTGCAAAGCACGCAGCGCGGATTCTTCGTCAGATTGCGCGCTTTGCGCGACTTGCTGCCGGTACTGAACACCAAAAGGCCGTCCTGCCATAACCCCCACACGACCATGGTGTGCGGCGACCCATCAGGTTTCACCGTGGTAATCCAGTAGTTATGCGATCTCTTCAGGCGGTGCTCCGCCCACTTCCATGGAAGCAGTCCCTTCGTAGTCTGCGGCAGCCCATACCCCGGCGCGTACGGGCGGCTGGCCTTAGGTTCTTTCGTTGGATTTTTCTTGCGAGGCATGAAGAGATTACAGATTTCGCTTTGTCCACTCATCGATGCGCTGCAATGCTTTGTTCAGGTTTTCCAGCGAATTAGCCACGCTGAACCGCAGATAACCTTCTCCAAAATCGCCGAATGCCGTTCCGGACAGGCAGGCCACGCCTGCGTCTTCCAACAGAGCGTCCGCCAGCTTCTTCGAATTCCATCCTGTTTTTGTAATATTGGGGAAAACGTAGAACGCGCCTTTGGGCAGCCGGCAGGAGAACCCTTTGATCCTATTCAATCCCGCGACCACCACGTCGCGCCGGCGCCGGAATTCAGCCCGCATTTGATCAACCGATGACTGGTCCCCTTGCACCGCTTCGATCCCGGCAACCTGGGTGAAGCTGGCGGTGCACGAATTGGAATTCGTCATCAACCGCGTAATATGCGTTGCCAGATCGGCACGCATCACGCCATATCCCATACGCCATCCCGTCATGGCATACGTCTTCGAGAATCCGTCGAGCAGGATCGTCCGTTCTTTGAATCCGGTTACCGACATGATCGAGTAATGCTCACCCTCGAAAATGAGCCGGCTGTAAATCTCATCCGAGAGCACGATGATGTTGCGATCACCGATTATGTTGGCAATGTCGCGGATATCCTGCTTGCTCAGCACGCCGCCGGTCGGGTTCTGCGGCGAATTCAGGATGATTACCTTGGTCCGGTCGGTAATCAAAGAAGCCAATTCATCCACATCGAAACCGAAGTCCCGCTCCTCACGCAGCCGGATGGGAATTGCCCGCGCGCCCACGTATCTAATCATCGACTCATAAATCGGGAAGCCAGGATTGGGATAGATAACTTCATCTCCCTCCTCAGCTAGCGCCAGAATCGTAAAGAAAATAATCGGTTTACCGCCGGGCACAACCACTACTTCGTCGCTCTCGACCGTTACTCCGCGTGACCGGCTCACATCTTCCGCGATGGCTTGACGCAGTTCCGGCAACCCGGCGGACGGTCCGTAATGAGTCCAGCCTTGGCGCAGCGCATCAATCCCAGCCTCAACCACATTCTTCGGCGTATCGAAATCAGGCTCGCCAATTTCCAGATGGATGATTTCTTTCCCCTGCCGCTCCAGGGCGCGGGCTTTATTGAGGACTTCAAAAGCAGTTTCCGTACCTAACCGCGACATGCGCTCCGCCAGCCGGAGTTCGTATTGTGTGACAGGAGCCATGGACGCAAACGCGTCATTATACGCCCGCCCGCTATAGCGAAAGTTCACGACAATCCGAATTGACCGTTCGCCTATAATTCCGTTTCCCCGGAGGCGGCTTCTTGAGCAGAAAAAGAAATAGTCGACGCGATTTTGAACTGACACCGCGCAGGCGTTTCCTGCAAACTGGCTTGCTGGGAGGATTAAGCGCTACTATCCTGCCTGCATTCGCGGCGGCACGTGAACTCTCCACTCAGAATCTTTCGGCCGTCGAAACCCGGCCCTCGGAATTGGATGAGGTTACTGTCCCCGATCTTCAAGCCGCCCTGGCCTCCGGCAAATTCACCGCCCGTTCGCTAACGGAAAGATATCTTGCCCGCATCAACGAGATTGACCGCAAGGGTGCGGCTTTGAATGCCGTCGTTGAAGTTAATCCTGAAGCATTGACCATCGCTGAGGCTTTAGACCGGGATCGGAAGGACGGCGCGCGCGGGCCTCTTCACGGAATTCCGATTTTGATCAAAGACAATATTGACACCGCTGACCGCATGCAGACCACTGCCGGCTCTTTGGCAATGATGGGTTCTCGACCGGCACAGGATTCATCTGTGGCGCGGAAATTGCGCAGGGCCGGAGCTGTAATCCTGGGCAAAACCAACCTTAGCGAGTGGGCGAATATCCGGTCGAGCCATTCCACCAGCGGCTGGAGCGGACGCGGCGGCCTGACCAAAAACCCTTATGCGCTCGATCGCAATCCCTGCGGATCAAGTTCCGGCTCAGGAGCGGCGGTGGCCGCCAACCTTTGCGCGATCGCTGTAGGTA
>CATPBY010000175.1 GCA_955652845.1 uncultured Terriglobales bacterium
CGTCGCTGGTGAGTCTCGCATTCATCGCAATGGTTGAAGTCGGTCCTCGCCAAGTCTCTCCCACTTCGACGGGCGCGCAGGTCCGCCCCAGTCTGGCCTACAGCAGGATTCCTCTTGCCTTCGAACTGAATCAGGGCCAGAGTGATTCGCGGGTCAAATTCCTGGCCCGCGGCGCGGGCTACGGGCTTTTTCTCAGCGCTGATGAAGCCGTCCTGGTGCTGCAGCATTCGCCGGCTCGCACGCAGGACAACGGCGGATCCGTCGTCCGCATGGCCCTGGAGGGAGCGAGCAGAAACACCTCTGTGACTGGAAGTGATGTCCTTCCCGGCAGGAGCAATTACTTTATAGGGCACGATTCCGCCAGGTGGCGCCGGAATATTCCACAGTTCGGCCGGGTTCGCTACCAAAATATCTATCCGGGAATTGACCTGGTCTACTACGGCAATCAGGGGAAGATTGAATACGACTTTGAAGTTTCTCCCGGCGCAGATCCGAGCGCGATCACGCTCCGCTTTCCCGGCGCGCAGAAAGTCAGCCTTACCGGGCAGGGGGATTTGGTGCTCGGCAGCCCTGAGCAAGTGCGGTTCGAGGCTCCGCGCGTCTACCAGAAAATAGGCAACCAACAACGGGCGGTTTCCGGGCGTTTTGAGGAGCGCGGAGAGCGTCGTGTGGGTTTTACTGTTGGCGACTACGACCGCAGTAAGACTTTGATCATCGATCCGGTGCTTGCCTACGCAAGTTATTTAGGAGGCAGCGGCCAGGAGGCTTGCTCTGCAATTCCTGGGGTTGGTGTTGCGCCAGTTTCGGGCTGCCCGGCAGTGGCAGTCGACGCGATTGGGAACATATACATCGCGGGGGCAACCACTTCAGCCGATTTCCCTATAGCCGGTACTCCCTTGCATCGATGTCTGGACACGCTCGTGAATCCGCCGACAGGATCCCCCTGTCCCGCTATTACCCCGCCCCCACCGGCCGATGTGTTCATCGCCAAGATTAATCCTTCGGCGTCTTCTCCGTCGGCACAATTGATTTATTCGACCTACCTGGGTGGAACTGGGATTGAGAGCACTGCGGGCGTCGGCATCGATAGTGGTCTCAATGTTATCGTGGCAGGAAACACAACTTCGACCGATTTCCCGGTTAAGGGAGCCTTTCAGAGCACTCCTGTTCCCGGCAGCAATCATGTCTTCCTCAGCAAAATCGATTCAACGGGATCCAATCTCGTCTATTCAACGTACCTTTCGGGGCACGGCACCGACACGGCTACCGGGCTGGCTGTGGATATCAAAGGCAAAGCTTACGTAACCGGCACAACCACATCCAAGGATCTGCCGACGTCGACGTCTGCGTTTCCTGCGACCCTGGGCGCGTTTCAAACTTCTCCGACAAAGGCGGATAGTCAGTTTTTCGTGAGCAAAATTGATCCTGGGTTGTCTGGTTTTCCGAGCCTGGCTTATTCCACCTACCTCGGAGGCAGCAACCCGCTGAATGGAGTGACGTTGGGCGGTGGCATTGCAGTCGACGCCAGCTCCAACGTGTACGTCACGGGCGGCACCGATTTCATCGATATGCCGACGCTGAACGCCTTTCAGGGTTCCCCGAAAGGCGGCGTCGACGTCTGGCTGGCGAAACTCAATCCCGCCGCGGCTTCCGGAGCTCAATTGTTGTACGCGACCTACCTGGGCGGCACTGCACAAGACGTAGGCTACGGAGTGGCAGTGGATTCCGCTACCAATGCATACGTAACCGGCTCGACTGATTCTACTGATTTCAACTTTACTCCCCCAACAGGGGTCGCTGTTTTTCAAGCCCAAAATCACGGCGCGCTCGACGCCTTCGTCGCCAAGGTTGGCCCGCCTTGCACGACCAACACCACCAGTTGTGCGCAGGGAACGGTTCCGTTGCTCTACTTTACCTACCTCGGGGGATCGGCAAGCGATGTAGGTTTGGCTATCGCAGTCGATTCCATTCAAGGCGCGCTGGTGACGGGATGGACGAATTCGAACGACTTCCCACTTAACAGTCCTCCAAGCACTCCGGTGCAACGGACCTTCGGCGGTGGCCTTAGAGACGCTTTTATCGCCCGCATCGATACCACCGCCACCTCGGCAGCCGCTTCTGGCCACTTCGGAACCTATCTGGGAGGTGCAGCTGACGATGCCGGAACAGGCATTGCGCTCGATCTGCACAACCAAATTTATGTGGCTGGGGAGACATCTTCTGGCAATTTCCTGACTAATATCCCGCCGCCACCCTCACCGTTCGTTCCCCATCAAAGCGGGCTGAACGGATCTAGCGATGCATTTATCGCCAAGCTAGGCCCGAAACTAAATCTGACCGTTACCGTGACTGCAAGTCCCACCCAGGTGGGCGTGGGCAATCAGGTCAGCTTCATTTATAAAGTTGTTAATAATGGGGACTCGGCCTCGGGCATCACCTTTAACGATACTTTTTCGTCTACCGCCTTCACCTTTGTGTCAGCCAGCAGTTCTCCGGGCAGCTGCGGGGCGGCTTTGACAGGCAGCGTTACCTGTTCCGTGGGAACGCTTAACGCCGGGGCTACTGCCACTGTCACCGTTATCCTGACGGCCAACTCAACCGGTCAATTTACTGATGGAGGCCAGTTTACCGTCTTCGGTTCCGGCCCAAGCTTCCAGCCCAGTTCTCCAGCCTCAGTCACTGTGAATGATTTCAGCATCTCGGTGGCGCCTACTGTCGCCACCGTTCCTGCCGGAATGCCAGCCACTTACACGGTTACAGTCTCTCCCGTCACGATTGGCGGGGGTTTCCCCGAGCCAGTCAGTTTATCCGTGACTCCTCTTCCCCCGGGAGTTACACAAAGCTTCACCAATGGCGCTTCAATCCCGAACCTGAACTCGGGGGCGCAGAGTCGACAGTTAGTGCTCAGCACCACTCCTCGTGTTACCACTCCTGCGAGTTTATTCCGCAGGGGAGTACCCCTCTACGCGGCTTGGCTTCCAGTTTCCGGATTAGCATTGCTGGGGATGGGTATGAGCAGGAAAAATGTTCGCCGCCTCTGGCTGGCGGGAATATTGATGGCCGGATGCCTCGCCCTTATCCTGTTCCAGGCGGGATGTGGCAGCACACCGGGTACTCCGACGACCACTGGTACGCCGGCGGGGACGTATACCCTCACTGTGACTGCCAGTTCAGGCTCGGTATCGCGGACGCAGCAGATTTCGCTGACCGTGCAGTAGGTGACGAGTCAATCGTTCGGAGCGACTGGGATTATGCGCCCGCCGACAGTTTGTGATGGCTCTTGGCAGGCTTCTGTGCGATGCCGTACTGCCGGATCTTATATAGCAGCGCCTTGTAACTGATCTGCAGCAAGGCCGCCGCTTGCTTGCGGTTCCAGTTAGTTTCTTCAAGCGCCTTGGTGATGGCGCTGGCCTCGGCTTCATCCTTCGCAGTCCGGGCCAGTGACTTCAGGCCACCTCCGGATTCGCCTGCGTGGGATGCGGTTCCGTCAAATTGAGCCCCGCCGCCATCGTTCCTGGGTTGCAGCTCAGTTATCGCCAGCTTCTCATCTCCGAGCACCAGGTATCGCTTGATGAAATTGTTCAACTCCCGCAGATTGCCCGGCCAGCTATGGTCAAGACAGGCCTGCAGCATGGTTTGCGATAGCGGTAGCGGAGCTCGCGCGTACTCCTCAGACATGCGCGACATGAAGTGCTTTAGCAGGATCGGAATTTCTTCCTTGCGCTCGCGCAGTGGAGGAATCTGCAGGGTGAAAGCATTCAGACGGTAGTAGAGGTCCTCGCGCAGAAGCTTGTTGGCGAGTGCCTCCGGAATATTGATGTTGGTGGCCGCCAGAATACGCACGTCCACTTTAATGACGGAGCGGCTGCCCAGCCGTGAAAACTGCTGGTCCTGCAGCACGTGCAGCAGCTTGGCCTGCAAGCCCGGCGGCATCTCTCCGATTTCGTCCAGCAAGATTGTTCCTTTATTGCATAGCTCGAATTTGCCGGGCTTGGCATGGTTGGCGCCAGTGAACGCGCCCGCTTCATAACCAAATAATTCGCTCTCCAGAAGATCGGCCGGAACTGCCGCGCAGTTCACCTTGAGGAAGGTGCGATGGGCGCGCGGAGACAACTTGTGGATCAGCCGCGCTACTACTTCTTTACCGGTGCCACTCTCGCCCAGCAGCAGCACCGGAATATCGACGTTGGCGACCAGCGCAGCTTGCGAACGAATCTTGCGCATCGCCGGGCTGGCGGCCACAAAAAAGACATCGTCGGTAAGCTCTTCTACGTCGCCGGCATAATTCTGCTGATTGGTTCCGAGACACTGGTCAATCACCGCGTCCAGCTCCGCTTTCTGAAAGGGCTTGGTCAGATAATCGTGCGCCCCCAGGCGGATGGCTTGCACAACTTTGCGGGTGTCGCTGACGCAGGAAAGCATCACGACTTTGACCCCTGGCTGCAGCTCGCGCAATTGCTCCAGAGTCTGCAGGCCGTCGATCCCGGGCATGAGCAGATCGAGCAGCACCAGGTCGGGATGAAGGCCTTTTCTCACCCTCTCCAAAGCTTCTTCCCCGGTGCTCGCGGTCTCCACCTTGTGATCATCCACCTCGAGCAAGGTGCGAATATAACGAAGCATTCCGGGTTCATCGTCCACCAGCAATATTTTGGACGTTTCGGTCATTTACTTTTCCCTCTGCTGACGGTTGTCGGAACGGGTTGGAGGGGAATGATGAAAGAAAACTTGCAGCCGGCGCCTGGATCACTCTCGACCCAGATTTTTCCGCCCATGCCATTGACCAGGCGGCGCGCGATGGCCAGACCCAGCCCCATGCCGTCTGACCGATTCTCGCTTTGCGGAAGCCGGAAGAAATCATCGAAAACTTCGATGTGATATTCCGCGGGAATTCCCGGTCCAGTGTCGGACACACTGACCTTAACCGAGTTAGGCAGGGTATTGTCGTGGCGGCGGCGCTCGCTCGCGATACCCGGCTTGTTGCTGCTGCGGCGCTCCCACATATAGGGCTCGGCGTGCAACCACACTGTCCCGCCAGTGGGGGTGAATTTAGAGGCATTCTCCAGAAGATTTGAGATCACCCTCTGAATTTTGGCGGAGTCAAAGGGAAAGGCCGTCAGCTTGTCATTGCCCAGGAAATAAAGCGCCAATCCATTTTCCTGGAAACGGTGCGACCATAACCTGCATACCTCCGAGAGGCAGCCATTCATGTCGGCGGTCTCGTAACGCATCTTCATCTCGCCGGTCTCAAGCACGCTGAAGCTGAGAAAATCCTGGATGAAGTGCTGCAACCGCTGACCGCTGGAGTGCATGTCGCGCAGGATTTCGCTCTGACGCTCGTTGAGAGTGCCGAGCTTTTCGCTCTCCAGCAATTCGATGTATCCGTTGAGTATGGCCAGCGGAGTCTTCAGATCATGGGCGGCGGAAGCCAGCGCATTTGTTGTGCGCAGGAAACGCTCCCGAAGCTGGTTATACTCGCGCAGCAACTCGTCGTATTCGGCGGTATTCGCAGGAGCGACGCGGGCATGCTGGCGGCGAGGCTCCGCCTTCGGTTCCGGGTTGGGTGCTTGGGGGAGACACGTGTTTTCCGGCGTTGGGCCCATGGCTCAGGGAACTCGTGGCTTGGCGAACCGGGGAGGAACAACGTTGGACTGGTCCGTATCCAATGCTATGTCAGGGGTTTCGACCTGTCAACGGAAAATGAAATGAAATGGTCGAATAAGAGAAAAACATTGCAGCGCTGCGCAAGTAAAGGCCGAATTTCTGATCCTTTACCAGGCATTGCGGAGCCCTGCCAATGCAGCTAAACTTGGCTGCAGTGGCAATATTTGAAGGAATCACGGGTGCTGGACCAGGTTTTTTAGCTTGGGGTAGCCGTCTTTGGCACGCGGTTTGGCCCCTAAGATGCGGTAAACCATAGGCTATTACGTGCCAAGGGGCGGGTGTGACCAGACGCAAACCGGAAAAAGAACGACGCCAGTGGATTCGTTTGCCGCTCGCCATTCCAGTCTTCGTACGTAGTCGCGATGACAAGGGCAAAGAATTCCTGGAGTTCGCTACCGCTCTCAATGTTTCCGCCGGTGGCGCTCTGGTGGCAGTTCGTCGCTCTTTGCCCCTTTCCGCAAGGGTTCTGCTTGAAATCCCCAGTGCGCCTCTGGCTGCCACCAATGCCCTACCTAAAGCATCCCGAACTTTACGGGCTCGAACGGTGAGGGTAACTCATGCAGAGGGCTACCACTTAGTCGGTTTAAAGTTCTCCCATCCGCTATTAGCCCCTGAAACTCCCGCACTGCCTGCCCGAAGGAAAGTTGCTTCTCTAGTGTGAAAAACTTTTCCTACTTGAAAAGCCTCCCGCAGCGGGTCGCGTCCATTTTGGTAGTCTTCCATAGAGATTCTTTCAGGCTCTCGTAAATCATTGAATGATATACAGTTAATATAACACTAAAGACCGTTTTACGGACCCAAGAAGGTTTGGCTTTCGGGATGCACATTGGTAGCTGCGTACAGTAGTAGAAGGGAAAAAATGGCTGTCACAACCGCAGGCTCAGTTAGTTCACTCGTACAATCCTTAGGCGAAATCCCCCCTGACTCCATCGTTTTTGGTCGCTCCGAAGCAATGCAAGCCCTTCGCGACCGCATGGACAAGGTCGCCAGCGCCAATGTCCCGGTTCTTATCCAGGGCGAAAGTGGTACCGGCAAGGACATCATCGCCCGCATGATCCACAGCCTTTCGCCGTGGAAAACGGGTCCCTACGTTAAGGTGAACTGTCCTGCTATTCCCGGGACCTTGCTTGAAAGTGAGCTTTTTGGGTACGAGAAAGGCGCTTTTACCGGGGCCTACGGAACCAAGCCCGGCCGGGTGGAGATGGCGCATCGCGGCACGCTTTTCCTGGATGAAATTTCTGAATTGGACTTGGGTCTGCAGTCTAAACTCCTGCAGCTTCTACAGGATGGACAGTTCTGCCGCATCGGCGCCCAGGAAGACAAAAAGGTTGAAGTTCGGGTTGTCTGCGCTACCAATCGCAAACTGGAAGCCGAGATTGAGAACGGAACCTTCCGCCAGGATCTTTTCTACCGCATCAATGTAGTGAATTTACAGATGCCGCCGCTGCGCGAGCGGCGCGGGGATATCGAAGATCTGGCGGCTTATTTTCTCGATTACTACAACCGGAAATACAATTGCCGCGCCCGCGAATTGTCGGCCGATCTGAAAGCTTCTCTGCAGAAGTATCATTGGCCGGGTAACATTCGCGAACTGGAAAATCTCATCAAGCGCTACGTGATCCTGGGAAATGAAGATGTGATTACCGGCGACCTGGTGGCGAGCGAACGCGAGTACTTTAATCCTGATATCAATCTGGATGGTCCTATCTCACTCAAGAAACTTACACGCCAGGCAACCCGGGAGCTGGAGCGCAAGGTGATCCTGAAAGTTTTACAGGCACACCACTGGAATCGAAAACAGGCCGCCCGCGCTCTAAGCATCAGTTACCGCGCGCTGCTATACAAAATTCGGGATGCAGGCTTGCCGCCGAATCGCTCGTCGCGCCGGCGACCAGAGCCCATCGCCAACCAAGGCGCCGCGGCCGACTGAGGGAATCCCATCCGCCGGAGTGGACCACCTTTGCAGTGTTTAAGGCGGGATTCCACGGCCGTCACCCTCCAGGAATTTTCTGCGGCTTTGCGTCAGCATATAGTGAAGCCCAAAGCTTAGTGGGCAGCCACGTTTTTCAGCGACGCCAGCCACTCATCGATTTTTTCTTCCAGCACATCGAGCGGAAGCACTCCCTGATCGAGCACTGCGTCGTGAAAGGAACGAAGGTCAAATTTTGTTCCGAGTTCTTGCCGTGCCCGGTCGCGCAGCTCGAGGATTTTCATCTGCCCCAGCTTGTAAGATAGCGCCTGCGCTGGCCAGGCAATATAGCGATCGACTTCAGTCTGAATGTTCTGATCATCCATGGCTGTGTGCTGACGGAAGAAGTCGACCATCTGTTCGCGGGACCAATGTTTGTAATGCACGCCGGTATCGACCACCAGGCGAACCGAGCGCCACATTTCATTTCCCAGCCGCCCGTAGTCGCTGTAAGCATCCTGATAGAAGCCAATTTCTTTGCCCAGACGTTCTGAGTAGAACGCCCAGCCCTCCGAATAAGCGTTGTAGTCCACGGCGAATTTGCGAAACGCCGGCAGATCGGTCAATTCGTGGGAGATCGAGAACTGCAAATGATGGCCGGGGACGCCTTCGTGATAAGCGATTGCTTCCACATTCAGCAGTAGGCGGGCCTGCGGGTTGTATTGATTTACGTTAATGCGGCCGGGAAGAGACCCGTCGCCAGCGCCCGGACTGTAGTCGGCGGGAACCCCGTCTGGACTGCGATAGGATTCCATTGGAACCACGGTCAACTTATTTTTTGGTAATTTGCCGAAGAGCTGCGGAAGCTTCTCATACATCTGGTCCGCATAGTGCCGGTAAAGATCGAGCAGCTGCTGTCCGGATTTAGCGTGCAGTCGAGCGTCCTTTCGGATGTGCTCGTTAAAGCTCTTTAGGTCATTAAAGCCTTGCTTACGGGCGATCTCGAGCATCTGGCTCTCGATCTCCGCCACCTGCTTGAGACCGAGCTGGTGAATTTCCTCCGGGCTCAAATTGGTGGTGGTCATGGTGCGAACCGCAAACCGGTAACGAGCATCGCCGTCCGGAAGCGCCCAGACGCCAAACTCCGTGCGTCCCTGGGGAGCGTATTCAGTCCGGATAAACTCCGCGAACCTGGCATAGGTGGGCGATACTTCATCCCGGACGGCTGTTGTAATTGCGGTGCGCAGACGCTTCTGGCCGGCCGGCGAAATCCCTCCCGGAAACTTGAGAACCGGTTGGTTGAACGGGCTGGTGTCTGAAGAGTTGTCGGCGATATTCTTTGCCTGGGTGACGACTTTTTCCAGCAGATACCGCGGGGGGATCAGATGGTCGCGCATTCCCAGACGCATGTCCGCCATGATTTGATCGAATAGATGGGGCAGCTGATGAAGGCGAGCCAGGTAATCTTCATAGTCTTTAGCAGAATGAAAAGAAGTGTCCGCCGGCAAGCTCACGTATTCCATATGCGGGCCGCCAAACTGGGTGACTGGCATTTCCCATTTTTTGAAGCGGGCAGACTCAATTTGGTCGCGCAGAGTACGCAGCATCAGGGATTTGTTCAGTTTCTCCTGCTGCGGAAAACCAGTCGTGTCGATGGCGTCAATGCGGGCCAGCGTTTTCTGGTTATGCTCCAGATCGGCAGCGAAAAACTCCGGCGAGAAATCGCTGACCTTGTCGTTGTAGCGGTTGTCGCCGGTGCGAGTCGCCAGCTCTGGGTTGGTCCGCAGCCAATACTGCCACTCATCTTCCAGCACCGCATTCAATTGGGCGCGGCGGGCTTCCACGCTTTGCTGGGCGCTGGCGCTTGATGTGAACAGTGTGACCACCATAACCGACAAGATTACGCTGAGAATCCAATTCATCGGTCCGACCTTTTTTGACTGATGATGTCGCACCATTGTACGGAAACGGAGGTCGCTTTGATGGAGAACGATAGCGAGGTGACCCTGGAACTGCGCGTATATCCATAGACGCGGCAGACTGCGCGTCTGAGAAACACGCTATTGCCCCGTAACGTCCGGGGTCAGCAAGAAAAGGCGGGCTTAGATTGCCCGCCTTTATGAGTGGAGGACACTACTTCAACAAACCGTGGCCTTTTACCGAATTATTGACGGCTTACTATTGCTCGATCACGCCCTTAGAGCGCAGCTCGAACTGAATATTCCGTTCGCGATTCATGCGCACGGTTTCAGTCAAGTCCAACTTCTCCACCGGCAGAAGTTTTTCCTCCCCATCTTTAGTCACGAAGTGCATCTGCCCTCCGTCAACCCAGTAATTGCCGGCCACGTACGCCGAGCCGCTCTTCAGAACAATTACTGTGGATTGCTGCTGGGGCGAGGGTTCTGTCAAATAGGCCGACTTCATGGTTACCGTGGGGGTATCGGAAACCGTAGCCGAAGCGGGTTTCCACTGCGGTTGGGACGATGAAGAAGCGTCAAAGCGGTTGGGAGAGGCCCACGGCGGCATGGGGATGGAATTGCTGGCCACCCTGCGCAGAGGAACTTCAACATCTTCCATGAGGCGCAAGGTCATTCTGGTCTCACCTTTCAATGTAGGGTAGGGACCGCGCGCCGGCAAAGTAAGAATCTTTACTGGCCAGAGCACAGGAATCGCCCATTCCACGGCATCGCGTTTGGGATGCCCGCGCCCGCGAATCTTTCCATCGCGGTCCGCCTTATAGTGCGGAGCTGAAATCACCTTGGCGGACAGCGGAAGGACTTCCGCGCCGGGCAGGATCAGGCGATCAAAATCGATCTCGATCCACCCTTTTCCGAAAAAGTGTCCGGGATCCCGGGAATCCTGGAGATGGCCTCCGAGGGACGCTCCTCGAGGGAATACCGACCGGCCAAAGGACGAAACGTAACCTAGATGGCAGAGGACCGGGTCTCCGACCTGGGCGGTTTTGGAAGAGAAGTTCGGCTCATCCAGAGTGCACTGTAAAAGGGTTCCGGCTGGAACGATTTCTCGGTTCGCAGCATTGGCGGCGGCTGCGGTGATCAAAAGCGCAGCCAGAAGTAGAAGCAAGGACTTCCTGGGCATAGTGGCCTCCTCGTAAATTCGTGAAGAGCTCGCCCCGTCCCAGCAAAGACCCGTGTTGGGACGAGATTTTAGCACGAATAAAGTTCCGTTCGGCGGGTTATTTAGCAGTCGGTGGCGGAAAAAAGCGCCGGAAGAGGCGGTTGCAGGGTTCGGCGGAGAATACCTGCGATTTGTAGCCGTATTCCTTGAATCTGTTTGAGAAGCTACTGCGGTTTCTTCTTTTTTCCGAATAATCCGCCGAGAGCATCGACGGCAGAGTTGACATTCGGATTCTTGGTGTTGGGTAATCCTCCCTTGAATTGACTGCTCAGCATCCCCTGGACATCGGGAACAAACTTTGGATTGGACGTTGTCCCCTGGATGAAGAACGGTATGCCAGTACTCTTGCCTCCTCCTATGCCTGCCAGTTGGGAAATTCCGCTAACTACCCCACCGCCAGTGAGGTTGGCAGTCATCTTGTAGTTCAGCGCTCCCGCCGGGCTGATGGTTCCATTGCCCAGGATAGTGCCCAGGCTGGGTACGGTAAGGTTCAGATTGTCGGTGCGAATGCCCTCGGGGGCTACGTGCGCGTCGGTGCTGAAATTCTGAATGGAAGTATCAGACCCGGTATTCGCTCCTCCGGTAAGTTTCGATACTGCTGCCAGTTTCGAGCCTAAATTGAACCCAGCGAGCTTGGTATTGACCAGCTTGACCGGCCCGGTAATTATCAATTTGTCGGTCGGACCGTTTATGGCCAGGGTAGTCGAGAGCGTGCCACCTTTTAGCTGGGAGCCTGAAGGAAGCACCACACCGAGCGCGGGAAGCATCGGCACGAGGTCATCCACCGGCATGCCCTCAGCGTTAAGCTTCATATTGACCTGAGTTGCCGGCCCCTGCATTCGATAGGTGCCCGTCAGGTGTGCGAGGGCTTTGCCGATAGAAACGTCGCCCTGCATGAGAGACCCGGATTCCCCCGCCACTTCATGCTGCACCGTGTACTTCACGTCTACCGAACGTCCTGCCGGTTGCCCCATTGGAGACAACTTGAGTTTGTCAGCTTTTAGGGTGCCAGTGCTGCGGACCTGCTTCCCATCCGAGTTCAGATTGCCATCGAAATCGGCGAGACCAGCGATTCCAGAAGTTGAATCAATGAAACCCGAGGCTGCAAGATCAAAGC
>CATPBY010000176.1 GCA_955652845.1 uncultured Terriglobales bacterium
ACGCAAGTACAGGCGTTTCATTTCGCAGATATCTGGCGCCAGCTTGTGCAGGGCCACGCACCCTGCCAACTGGCCTTCATATTCCGCCAGCAGCAATCGTCCGTCAGGAGGCGCATAGTCCCCGGGAAGTTCGGCGAGTTCCTTGTCGAAGTTCTGGAAACAGAGATTGAAGCCAAGCGACCCGGCATATTCGAGGAAAAGTTCGCGAATCTGCGCAATCTGGACGGGGGACTGGGCTGGCCAGATCGCAAGCCCAGGAATGGCACGTGTTACCCCATCAGCATCCCCCCATTCACGTTGAGCACATGCCCGGTGATGTAAGAGGACGCATCCGAGGAAAGAAATTCGACGGCGCTGGCCACATCCCCCGGCGTGCCCACGCGTCCGAGCGGAATCATCTTGACTGCATTTTGCCTGAACTCCTCGGTGAAGCCAGATGTCATTGCAGTTTCGATAAAGCCCGGCGCCACCGCGTTACAAGTAATATTTCGCGATGCGACTTCGCGCGCAATTGCCATAGTCAGCCCGATCAGGCCGGCCTTCGAGGCGGCGTAGTTCGCCTGACCCGCCTGCCCCATCTGGCCAAAGATGGACGTTACGTTGATGATCCTTCCCCAGCGTTGCTTGAGCATCGAACCAATCGCTTGCTGGATACACAAGTACGCCGACGTCAGGTTGGTGTTCAGCACGGCGTCCCAATCAGCACGCTTCATGCGCATTACCAGTTGATCGCGGGTGATGCCTGCATTGTTTACCAGGATATCGATCTTGCCGAACTGACCGATCACCGCCTTACATCCATTCTTGATCTGTTCCTCATCCGCGACGTCCATGGGGAAGGCTGCAGCCTTGCCGCCGGAGGCGTTAACTTGCCCGGCAAGTTCGTTTAAGTTGCTTTGATTGCGAGAGGCAAGCGCCACAGTGGCTCCTGACGCTGCCAACCGGACGGCACAAGCCCGGCCGATGCCTTGAGACGCACCTGTCACCAGCGCCACCCGCCCTGAAAGGGACATGAGTTCTCCTTGCGCTCTTTGCCCGATAGAGACCCGAGATTATAACTGGACAACGGCTGGCGCGGAGATTCTTCCGGCCGATTCACCCCCTTGCGGGAGTGGACTAAATCTCTGGCGCTTGCGCGGTCTGCGTTGTATTCGAGACTGGCTGGTAGTCGCTCTGGTAGATATCGACGATAGCGCGGCCAACCAGCCGGGTGCGGGCTTCTGAGTGGATGTGGACCGGAAAGGTGAAGCGCCCTACATCAACATAGTCCTGCCTGAACTCGATCTGCTTGACGAAAAACGACGGCGACTTTATGGCCGTCCCGTCGGCCTCGACCAGGGCGCCGGTATAGGCGTCCAGATACACATGGCCCTTGAACAGGCCGATTCGTTTCTGGCGAGGCCTGACCTGGAAAATATGCATCAAGCGGTCCGGCGTCTGCAGAGTTCCCTTGTAAGAGAATTTGTAGTTGGCGGGTGTTATGGCGGTTTGTGAGGTCTCGTCTTTCTGCACGTGCTCTACTTCCGATTGCAGTAAACGCGTGATTACATTGCTCTTTACGAAACCATCGCCGGTAAAGCGGACCGGTTTGAACTCTAGAGTACGGGGCGCGGCATAGTGCCGCTGCAGCTCATACTCGCCGTGCTGAGCAGTGTCCGGAAGCTCGACGTGAATCAAAGTCGTGGCCGAGTAAGAGGCAAGCTCAGAGGACTGGGCCGCAGCTCTGCGCTCATAGGTTCGAAGCGCCAGCTCTGGAGACATCCTGGGAAGCGTAGCTGGAGCCGCCGACAGCGTGGAGCGAGCCGCCAGCGGGAGCGCAGTGACTGACTGACCGCCGGCGGCGCTTGTTACCGCCAAACATAACCATCCGACGACTAGTGGGAACAATACCGCATCAAGCCTCTTCATCAATAGATATGCAAACCTCACCTTATATCTGATTCGTGCGAGGGAGGAAAAGTATCAACGCGAATGCAGCCGAATCCGTTGCCAGCCCAGGCAGTATCGGTGTTCCTGAGAGCCAAACGGCAGCCTATTGTACTGGCGCCGCCGGCGGCGCCGCTGCGGGCGCTGTTGCACCGGTGTTCACCAGGTCTTTCAATTCCTTGCTGGGTTTGAAGAATGGGATCTTTTTGGCTGGAACCTCCACGCGATCGCCGGTCTTGGGATTGCGTCCCACCCGTGGCTTGCGCTGCCGGGTGCGAAAACTTCCGAAGCCGCGGATTTCGATCTTGTCTCCCACTCTCAACGAGCGCACGATGCTGTCAAAAATGGTCTCAACGATGACTTCACTGTCTTTGCGCGTTAGTTCCGCCAGCCTGGAAACTTCATCGATCAAATCAGCTTTTGTCATACGCCTCTTCGCTCCGGTCAGTCGGCCTCAAGTTAAAAGGGCTTTCGGTCTGACAAATGCAACGCCAAGTCTGCATAACCTTCTCAAATTTCAAGGGCTTATGGCAAGAAGCTTTTTCTTATGATGTTTTCTTAGAATTGGGCGCGAATTTATTTCCCGCGAATCTTATCTCCGCCACTCTATTTCCAAAGATAATAAAACCCCATGTGCTGATCCAATACTTTCTCTCTGCTGGGCAGCCATTCCGAGACATCGCCGAAGAGCAGGTCAAGCAGAGTCTTGCGGTCTTTTTCCGAGTGAACCAGTACAGGCTTTCCCGAAATTCCCACCGCTTTAGCAGTGTCGTCCACGGCGCTCTCGAAATCCTCCACCTGGTCGATAAGCTTCATGGAAAGCGCCTGTTGCCCCGTCCAGACT
>CATPBY010000177.1 GCA_955652845.1 uncultured Terriglobales bacterium
ATCTGACGTTGGCCCAAGCCGCCGCAAAGCTGCAGAAGGAGAGCGCTGCCTCTGACCTGGCAGCATTCCGATCGCGGTCCAACAAGTCTGCGTCCGCGATGTCATTTCGTCCGGCTCCCCATTGAAAATCGGGTGGATCGGGAAAGCTGCCAGCGACTCGGTATCCGCTGATCATCGCCGCCCCATCCACTATTACCGGCGAATTGTAGGACTGCTCGAGGTATTATCGTCCCTGACTTTTGTCTTTAATGAGGGCGACGTCCCTGTGCTAGAACACCTGGCGCAGACAGTCCTTCTGGCGGCGAATCAAATGAGCGTCTTCCAGCCCCAGCAGGGCAAGGGTAACTAGCTGCCAGCTGTACGTTCGTAATCTGCCGCGGTTCCGCAGCAGCCATTACCATCGCCTTTACCGCCGCTCTCGCCAATTCCTGGCCAATGAAACGAACCGAAGCATGTCCCGTCAAAAAGTCACGATTCTCTGCATTGACGATCACTGGAACGGACTCATCGGCCGCAAGATGTTGCTTGAAGAGAATGGCTACAGAGTCATCGAAGCTACTGACGGGACCGAAGGCCTCAGGTTGTTCCTTTCCCACGCGGTGGATGCAGTGGTTCTTGACTATCAGATGCCGGGCATGAAAGGCGACGTGGTAGCGGCCAAGATGAAGCGCATCAATTCACAAGTCCCGATCATGCTGCTCTCGGCGTATGGGCCGCTGCCGGAGAGCCAGTTGCAATCGGTGGATACCTTCCTCTCCAAGTCGCAGGCCCCAATGGCTCTTCTCTCCACCCTTCACGATATGTTGCATTTCCGGTCTAAGCCATTTTTTTACCGATGGCTGGATAACTGGAAGAACCGCAACCTCGGACAACATCGAGGCTGACTTCGGACGCTTTAAAACCTGCCAATCCCATTTACTTGAAAGAACTGTAGCGTTCCTGACACACTTGCTCTGCTCCAACTACAATGTCAATGGCATTGAGAATCAAACAAACAAGGAGAGACACGAATGCAACGCAAGGCAAGCGCGGTGTGGAAGGGCGGTCTCAAGGACGGCAAAGGTGTAGTTTCCGCGGCCAGCGGAGTGCTGTCCAATACGCCGTATTCATTCAGCACACGTTTTGAAAGTATTCCTGGCACAAATCCTGAAGAATTGATCGCCGCGGCGCATGCCGCATGTTTCTCGATGGCACTTTCCGCGCAATTAGGCGAAGCCAAGGTGACCGCTTCCAGCATCGAAACCTCGGCGACGTTAACTTTGGAAAAACTCGATTCCGGGTGGACGATTACAGCTGTTCATCTTGATGTTGTAGGCCGTGTTCCAGGCGCAGATCAGGCCGCGTTCCAGAAGGCCGCTGAAAATGCCAAGACCGGATGCCCGGTCTCCAAAGTGCTCAAAGCAAATATCACCATGAGCGCCAAGCTGGAAGGTTAGCGGAGGCGCGCACTCGAACCGTGATACTGCAATGCGCTTGTGGAGTTCATTTCCGCGAACGCAACGTTTCCTGAATCTCGCGATTGATGCGCGCGGCGTCATCAGCGGCTTTCTCGATCAAATGTGTCAATTTCTGAGGCGCGCTCGATTGCGCCTCTTTCAACAGATAAACTGCCTGCAGGATTATTTCGACTGCATTGCTCAGATCGTGGGTGAGGGCGCGCAGACGCGACCAGACTTGCGGCGTATCGCCTTCGCCGGGATGCGGAGAATCTTTCATGATGTTCCGCCGCTGGTGCCATGTAAGAGTTTGACAGGCAGCGGTGCCCCTGTAGAATATTACTCGTTGTCCTTTCCTGACAGGCTGGTCCACAAGGGGCCGCCCCGCAACATTTTTGCCATCGTGGCGGAATTGGCAGACGCGCATGGTTCAGGTCCATGTACCCGCAAGGGTGTGGGGGTTCGAGTCCCTTCGATGGCACCAATACTCTTTCCTATGTAGTAAAGAAACTAGAAATCCAGAAATTACAAATTCATGACTTCGGGATGCCCAGAGCTCCGGGGTGGCTCCCGTATAATCGTCGCGGGTCAGAATGGCTGTCAGCCTTGAACAGATTGTAGCCGCAACCCGCCGCCGTGTAGCAGAATCACGGCGAGAGGCTGATTTACGCGGACTGGAGGAGCGAGCCCAACAGCATAGTCCACGGGGTTTCCGGCAGGCGCTTGAGTCAAAAAGTCGCAGCGGCATCGCAATCATCGCAGAACTCAAGAAAGCCTCGCCTTCGCGCGGTCTGATTCGCGCGGATTTCAATCCTGGGGGTCTGGCTCGGGAGCTACAAGAGGCGGGTGCGGCCGCGTTGTCAATCTTGACCGATGAAGAGTTTTTCCAGGGATCGCTCGACAACTTGAGGCTCGCCTCGTCCACGACGAACCTGCCCTGTCTCTGCAAGGATTTCTTTCTGGACGAGTTCCAGGTGCTTCAAGCCCGGGCCCACGGGGCGGACGCGATACTGCTGATTGTGGCCGCACTGTCGCAGGCAGAACTGGTCCGGCTGGCGAGAGCGGGCAGCGACCACGGGGTCGATGTTTTGTGCGAAGTCCACAATGAAGAAGAATTACAGCGTGCGGTGCAGGCGGATTGCAGGCTGATTGGGGTGAATAACCGCGATTTGCGGACCTTCAAAGTTGACTTGGAAACGGCAATGCGACTCTCCGGCC
>CATPBY010000178.1 GCA_955652845.1 uncultured Terriglobales bacterium
CTATTCAGCCACTATCTCCCAGTCGCGGGCTCTGCCGCTAAACAGGCGGCTGTCGGGGCCGGCAGTGACGCTCCGCCGCCAAAGATCGCCGTCAAGAGTGGGATGTGCCCACGCCTGATTCCCATCCGCATGATCCTGCCGTCGCGCCGGATGGGGCGCTCTGGTACAGCGGCCAGATGTCGAACACGCTCGGTCGCCTAGATCCAAAGACGGGCAAGATGCAGGAGTTCCGGCTGAAGACGCCCGACTCCGGTCCTCATGGCTTGGTGGCCGACCACGACGGCAACATCTGGTTCACGGCGAATTTCAAAGGGTACATCGGCAAGCTTAATCCGCGGACCGGCCAAGTCGCCGAGTACGCCCTCCCGGACAAGGACGCGGCCGATCCGCACACTCCCGTTTTCGATCAAAAAGGGATGCTGTGGTTCACCGTGCAGCAGGGAAATGACGTGGGGAGGCTCGACCCTCACAGCGGCATGGTCATCCTGAAGAAAGTGCCTACGAGCCATGCGTTGCCATACGGAATAGCAGTGAATTCCAAAGGCGTGCCGTTCTTCTGCGAGTTCGGCACAAGTAAGCTGGCCAGCATCAATCCCGAAACCATGGAAATTACCGAATATCCGCTTCCGAAAGGTGCACGGCCCCGACGTCTCGCCATCACCTCGGACGATCGGGTCTACTACTCCGACTACGCCCGCGGATACTTGGGAGCCATGGACCCAACAACTGGAAAAAACGAGGAATGGCCGTCACCAGGTGGCCCCGGTAGCGAACCTTACGCCATTACCGCCACTCCCGATGGAAAGGTCTGGTAAGCGGAAACAGGTGTGGCGCCAAACCGGATTGTTGGCTTTGACCCGAAGACACAGACCTTCATTTCTCCGACCCCTATCCCGTCCGGCGGAGGCGTGGTCCGCAACATGGTGGCGACTCCGGACGGCAAGCTCTATCTCGCCTGCAGCGGCGTAAATAAGGTCGCGATAGCAGAGATGCGCCGCTAAATTGGGTTGCTCAATGGCGGGTGCACCATTCTTGGGCAATTGACCTTCAGCTAGAGCGGGCGTATTGTCGCTTTCAAAACATCGACAACTCATTTCCGTCATCGCGCCGCGGCGGATTCCTTTCACCATCCAACCGACGAAAGGAGCGCCTCTCATGTATACAAGGATCGTTGAACTAACTATCAAACCGCGAAAAGCACGTGAGGTCAGCGAAACCATCAATGACAAGGTCCTGCCTATTCTGAAGAAGCAGGCCGGATTCGTGGACGAGGCCGTTCTAGTCTCGGATACCGAATCGACTCGTATCTTGGGATTAAGCTTTTGGAACAAGAGGGAAGATGCTGAACGCTACCACCGGGAGCAATATCCCAAGATCAACGAAATACTTGAACCCTTGCTCGAAGCCGAACCCGTGATCCGGACATTTGACGTCCATACCTCGACCACTCACAGAATCACTGCTGGCAAGGCTGCCTGAGGCACTGGGTGATGCTTCGCAACAAGATACGGGCGAGGTTCGTGCCTCGCCTGCTTTCAACTATCATTAAGATAAGGAGAGACTATGGCTTCCAAAAACGTGGAAACGCTCCGTGCCGCACACGAGAGCTGGAATAAACGCGACTTCGCAGGTGTAGTCCGCAATGCGGCGGAGGGCCTGCTTTACACCGATACTGCCCGGGGGTTGAACCTGAACAGTCGGGACAAGTTCCGGGAGTGGACCGAAGCCTGGGCCAAGGCCTTTTCGGACGGCAAAATCACGAATCCCGAGTACATTGACGCGGGAGACATTGTCGTCGCCCGGTTTACCGTCGAAGGCACCAATGACGGGCCGCTCGGTTCGCTCAAGCGCACCGGACGCAAGATGTCGCTGCCGTTCTGCGAAATCTGCCACTTCGATAAACAAGGGCGGCCCATCTCGGGCACCTGCTACTACGATCAATACACTCTGTTGACTCAGCTGGGGCACATCCAGCCGCTCGCCGCGGCAGCCTGAAAAACCATAGCTTGAATAGAAAGGGCGCGCTCCGGCGCGCCTTTTTTGACCCAAAGTACGCGAAACCCGCGACCCAATCCTCACGATAACCCTCGACCCAACCCATGCAAAATCTGTGACCCTCTTACCCTTGCGGTCGTCCCCCGACCTGCCGGATCTCGCACGCTGAAACTGGAGTACCATGGTGCCGAGAAGCCGGCTTCATCCTACGTAGCCAAGTCAAGGAGACAGAAACCGGTTAGTCTTCGTAGCCCGCACCGGCTCCTTACGCCCTCCGTGGAAGGAGGAGATTGCCCGATCGAACTGAATTCGGTCGCTCGAGTCGTTCTAACAAAATTAGTGTCCTACCAGCATTTCTCATGCTTCTTCTCGTCGCATCGTTTGTTGCTCAAAAGACTCCAAAGCCAATCCCTCCCAAGTACGATCTCCACTCGGAGGCGAAGGTCAAGGGAACCATAGAATAAGTAAAACTACCGCCAAAAGGCAGCGAGAAGGAGGTCGTTCACCTGTTCCTGAAAAATGGGCCGGATACCATACGTATATCTCGGTCGATGGGCTTCAGTAAAGGGACGAGATCGCGCTCACCGGCTCCAAAATTAAGCGGGGCGAAGTGGACCTCGTCCTCGCCCGTGAACTAGTGAAGGGCAACGAGACGTTCGTCCTGCGCGACGCGAAAGGCGACCCAGTCTGGAAGTGACAGCGTTAATTGCCATTTCTCAAAATCGCACACTCAAGCACGATCGGCCTGGCGTTTCGTAACGATCCCCTGTTTACGGGCACTTCTTTAGGCATTTGCTCGGCAGCGCATTCATGCTCGGGGACCAAGCTAAGAACCATGGAAGGTAACCTTTGAGCTAAGCTCGGAAAATTTCTGGAAATGGAACAAGGAAAGAATGGCAGTTAGAGTTCCAGTGCAATCTATTATTTTGGGATCGTAAGACCTCCAATGCCAGCAGTCACAACCGGCATCTGAGCATCCGGCAGAGGTGACAGATGCCGTCATATCTTTTTTCTCCACCCGGCTCCCCGGCCCTGCTTGAGAGACGTGAGGGGCCCCTGTTCGCACCGTAGCGCTGCGAAAACTTCCTTACGCTTTTTACGCCGTACTTCGCTCCTGAGACCGGCGCTCACTCTGAACGGGTTTCCGAACGCAGGTATGTGTTTCGTGATAGTCGTAGCAGTAACCGCAGTAGGAATCCCCACAGCATTCCATCTTGCATTCTTCACAGATGGCTTTTCCGCAATCGGTGCACTCGGCCACGGCGCGTTTACCGCACGGTAAGCCCTGATCCGACCAAGACGCAGCATATTCAATTTCGCAATTCTGATTCAGTCCATGCTCATGCATACGCTTGCTCCATTTCCGCGCAAGCCAGTTCACAAGTGTGCCAGCCCGGAACCGGCTCCTCATGTCTGTCCCGCTCGAATAGTTCCTCTCGTCCCTGCATTTGCGAATAACCACAGTTCTTAATCTTCAGCCAAGTGCTATCTTCGCGGGTCGTTCCATAGGGCGCGAACTTGTACTTCCCGACAATCCCTTCTAAGTCAAGCTCACAGATCCGCTCGAACAGGGCGATGCCCGTCCCTTCGACATGATCCGCGTACTTCAATGGAACCCGCGACTGCACTCTCGCTAGCAACCGCCGAAGCTCCTGTTTCCGATCCACCAGCGCCGCCGATCGCAGATCCACTCCGTCCTTGACCAACAAATCGAACGTGAAGAAACAAGGGTTGCCGCGTCGAAATAGTAAGTCCTTGAATCGCGGGCGTCCCTTGCCGTCTACGCATACTATTTCACCGTCAAGCACGGTGTTGCCTTGAACGGACGCCTCAATCCACTGCTCAAGTTCTGAGAATGCACAAAAGGGATGGCCGTTCCGGGAGACGAGACGACAGCGACCATTTTCAATGTAGGCGAGCGCCCGGAACCCATCGTATTTAAGCTCGAAAACCCAGTCAGGATGGTCGAATGGCGTTCTCTCGGAGCGCAAGGGTTCCGGTGTAATATTTCGAATCATCCACCTATTACGATAGCAATGGGCGTGACGAAAATAGGGCGAAGAGGGAAAATAATTTCCGAACAAGCGGCTCAATAGAAAGGGGCAAACGGACAGTAAAAGCGTCGAAGCATGCAGCTTAGTTCTGAAAACACAACAGGAACGAAATTGGCTTCGTCGAACTTGGTCCTCCGTGATAGGTTGACATCAACCATACCTTGGAACCTTGCGAATGGAACGTATCCGGTTCATCAACCATCAAGGCAAGCAGGTTCTCTTGGTGGACTTCTCAAACTGTTCGGCCCGCGAAGCCGAACAAATTGCCCGAAGCGCTCCCGACATTGTGACGGTCCAACCACTTGGCTCGGTGCTTTTGCTTGCCGACTTCACAAAAGCGTCATTTGATCGTGAAGCGATTCGAGTAATGAAGGAGAGCGCGGTCTTCGACAAGCCTTATATTAAGAAATCGGCTTGGATTGGGGCGACGAACTTTCCAGAAGAATTTCAGCAAGAAATAAAGAACTTTTCTGGGCGCGAGTTACCTATTTACAAAACCCGCGAAGAAGCCTTGAACTGGCTCGTGGATAGCATATAGAGGTAACAAGTCTCAGTACATCGTGCCACATCACACGTGAACCGAGGTGCGTAGGCCCAATTCCATCAACGCCAAGAGCGATGGATTGCTCCCGGCTGACAGGGAAGAATGGCTTAAACCGTACCACTGGCAGAAGGGCCAGAGCGGCAATCCCTCAGGTCGTCCTCGTAAGCCGATCA
>CATPBY010000179.1 GCA_955652845.1 uncultured Terriglobales bacterium
CAATGCCTCGGGTCGAAGAGTCCGTGATGGATGGCTTCCGGCGCTAAAAGCAGTGAAATGGGACCAGCCTTTAAAGTTCATGATTGCCTCGGCCATGATCGAACGGGCCGAATTTCCAGTACACAAAAATAAGACGTTGTAATGTCGGCCCATGGTTTTAGCGTCAACTACAGCAGGTCGAACCGCAGCACGATGGCTTCACGCCTCGTATGAAAGCACTCATGAACTTGCCATCGACCCGCGGGGCGATCGCATCCATATTGAGGATCAGGCCTGCGAGAAATTCCCGGGCATCTTCGATGCGATAAATTCTGGTTGGCTCGATTTCAATCTGCTCAAATCCAGCCGACAACAGTTTGCTGCGATACTCGCTTTCTTCCAGCGCCCCGGCCAAGCAACCCACCCACAGAAGGACGCTCTGGCGAATTTCGGGAAGCATTTCGCCGCGAGTAACCACATCGGAGACGGCAAAGCGGCCGCCGGGCTTAAGAACTCGAAACGCTTCTCGCAAGACGCGATCTTTGTCAGCCGAGAGATTTATGACGCAGTTGGAAATCACCACGTCGACGGAATTGTCAGGCAGAGGTATGTGTTCAATCTCGCCTTTCAGAAACTCGACGTTCTCAACTCCAGCCTTGCGCTTATTTTCATTTGCCAAGGCGAGCATTTCGTCGGTCATGTCCAGACCGTAGGCCTTCCCTGCCGTCCCAACACGTTTGGCAGAGAGCAGGACATCGATACCTCCGCCCGAGCCTAGATCGAGGACAACCTCCCCGGGATTCAGTTTGGCCAGCGCGGTTGGATTGCCGCAGCCCAGGGAGGCCAGCATGGCTTCTTGCGGAACCTGGTTGGCTTGCGCCGCGTCGTACAGGTTCGATGTGATCGGATCACAACAGCCGATCCCTGTGGCTGGACCGGCGCCACAGCACGAACTACCCCCGGTAGTGGCGCGTAACGCCGCCTGTCCATATTTTTCTTTTACAACTTGCTTGATATCTGTGCCGCTCATCTTGTGACCTCCTACCTGCAGAGTTGAACGATCTGTTCGGGCTTGACTGCCTTGTTGCGCGTGCAACATTCGGCGTACAAGAACCGCAATAGCTGCTGCAGCGCTTCCGTGTTCGCCGTGTAATGGAGAAACGTGCTTTCCCGGCGCACCTGAACCAGGCCCTCGTTCTTTAGTTTGTCGAGATGGTGCGACAGGGTTGAGTTTGGGATGTCCAGGTCTTCCTGAATTTCGCCGACCACCAGACCATCCGGATGGGCCGACAGCAGCAACTGCATAATCCGAAGTCGCGGCTCTGTTCCCATGGCGGAGAACATATCGGCGTATTTCGCTACCTGTCGTGCGGATGGATTGGATCGCGTCGCTGTTGGCATATTTCCATAATTGCAGAAATATAGGGAATAGTCAAGCGGCGCCTTGCAAGCGGGATCGGACCACATTCCTCTGCTGCTTGCGATTTCGCCTACCGGGTCCCGCGTCGCTCCCTCTCGCGTATCATCTCAACTTGGTTCCCGCTGGCAATGCCGCTACACTGTGTAGCCTATGGCGAACGCAACCCAGCCCAACATCAAACTGGTCAACCGTCCCGACTATCGCGAGAGCTATGCCAACAGCGTGCAGGTGCGGGTGAATGTGTGGGACTTTTTCCTGGTGTTTGGCACACTGCAGCAGCAGAGTGAAACCCAGGTTGACGTTCAGAATTTTCAGGGCATTTACCTGAGCCCGCAACAGGCCAAGGCGTTGACTGCCATCCTGCAGCAGAACGTGGCCGGTTATGAAAGCACATTCGGCGAGATCAAACTTGATCCGCGGATGATGACCCCGGGGCCGGTGCACTAAATGGCGCCGGAAACGCGCGCCGGGATCAGGGCGCCGCAATTTCATTCCGCAGCGGTTTTCGCGGTGTTATTTGTTGCAGACTTCTTGCTGCACCTGCCGCTTCTGGGTCTGCCCTACTTCTGGGATGAGGCTGGCTATTACATACCGGCGGCGCGTGACTTTCTGCTGACCGGTATTCTTGTCCCGCACTCCACTCCATCAAACGCGCACCCTCCGCTGGTGACGGCGTATCTGGCGCTGTGGTGGAAGATTGCAGGCTACGCTCCTGCGGTAACCCGTACCGCAATGCTGGTGATTGCCGCGTTCTCTCTGCTTGGCATATTCCGGCTGGCGGAAAGGGTCGCCAATCGTGAAGTCGCAATTGCTGCGACGGTCTGCACCGCGATCTATCCGGTGTTCTTCGCGCAAAGTTCGCTTGCGCATCTGGATCTCGCGGCAGCGGGCCTGACGTTCTGGGGGTTGCGCTCTTACCTGGATGATCGCCGCCCAGTGACTTTAGTTTGGTTCACCCTGGCGGCGTTAGCCAAGGAAACCGCAATACTCGCGCCTGTGGCCCTATTCGGCTGGGAGTTGCTATGTACTGTGCTGGCGCGGAAAGACCATTTGGAGACCCTCTGTCTGTTTCCGCGGCGCGGTAGGAGATCGGCTACGCTTCTGATGCCACTGATTCCTTTGGGGCTGTGGTATGCATATCATTACCAGCGCACCGGTTTCGTATTCGGCAACCCTGAATTCTTCCGCTACAACGTTGAGGCAACCGTGAACCCTTTACGCATCGTGCTGGCGTTGGGAACGAGGATTTTTCAGGTAGCGGGATATCTAAACCTATACCTGCTCACATTGGCTGCGCTGTTGGCGATGCGACTCCCGCCGTTGGGTAATGGAAACATCGCGGTAGATGAACGCCCGCGCATCGCCCTGCCGGTGCAATTTGCTTTTCTGGCGGTAATCGTGACTTACGTGATGGCGATGGCGGTTGTAGGCGGTGCGGTGCTGGCGCGCTACATGCTGCCGGTGGTTCCACTGGTGATTACTGTTTGCGTGTCCACACTGTGGCGCCGGGTGCGGCTGTGGCGGGAAGTTGTAGCCATCGTATGCCTGGCATTCGTGGCGGCGATCCTGGTTAATCCTCCCTATGGATTCTCCATGGAGGACAATCTTGCCTATCGCGACTATATAAGGCTGCACCAGGAGGCGGAGAATTTCCTGGAGGCGCGCTATCCCATGGCACGGGTGCTAACCGCCTGGCCGGCAAATGATGAATTGACCCGGCCTTTTCTGGGCTACGTCACGCGGCCTATGCGAGTTCTCCGCGTTGAAAACTTTACCGTCGAGCAGTTGTTGTCGGCTGCGGATCTCCGTGCTGGATTCGATGTCGCGCTGGTTTTCTCCACCAAGTACGAGCCGCCACATCCGTTTTTGGAGCGCTGGCGGCAATGGCAGGAGTGGAAAACACGTTTTTTTGGTTATCATCGCGATGTGCCTCCCGCGGCGGCGGCTCAGATTCTGGGTGGCAGGCTCGTCTACTCAGAGAAGCGAAATGGCCAATGGGCGGCGGTTATCGAGATAGACCAGGTGATCGAGGCACGGAAGCAAGAGTGAGCGTAGAGGGCTCTGCAATGCCTCCTCGATGATCTTCAAGTTGCCATCAGATGGCAGGAATGAGTTTTCACCACCAGCCACACTTCCCCTCCCGGCTGCAGATGGAGCGAATCCCGGGCGGCCAGGGTAAGGTGGACTTCCACTTCCACTCCACAATCGATCCTGGCCACCGCGATGACATCGCGTTGGACGAGCGAAAGGATGCGGCCCGGAAGCACATTGCGCGCGCTCAATCCCACCGGCGCCGTCGTCGCCAGCAGGATGTCGCCGGCGCGAATCCCCACGCGAAGTGCCGAGCCCACCTCAGCCCGCACCAGCGGCGTTTCCAACTCGAGAGCACTGTTCTCGATCTGGCATGTCATGGTGCCGCGACCGGGGTGCGCGGCAACCACTCGTGCGTTGAAAATGTTTTCGAATCCCGCCAGTTGCGCAACGGTTTCCAGGCGCGGCGCACTCATCACCTGATGAGGCGTGCCTTGGGCAATAATCCGGCCGTTTTCCATGACCAGCACCCGCTCCCCCAGGGCGAACACTTCCTCGCGGCTGTGGGTGACATAAAGGATGGGAATACTATGGGCCTGGTTCCAGGTCCGCAAGTCGTCGATTATTTTTGACTTTGTGGCCGCGTCGAGAGCCGCCAGCGGTTCGTCGAGCAGGAGAACGCAGGGGTCGGTCACCAGGGCCCGCGCCAGCGCGACTCTTTGGCGCTCGCCTCCGGAAATCTCCGCCGGTTTACGCGTATGAATATTAGGGATGCGAAACGATTCAAGAATTGCGCCTGCCCGCCGACGCTTTTCGTTATCATCCAGTCCCGCCAGCCCGTAATGAATGTTTTTGTCGATGGTGAGATGATGAAAGAGGGCGAGGTCCTGGAAGACGTATCCGACCCTGCGGGCTCGGATCGCGAGATTTACTCCCTGCGCTTTGTCCACGAAAACCCGGCGTCCGGCTGTGAGCCGGCCAGAATCCGGAGCGTCCAGGCCGGCAATGCAATTCAGCAGCGTCGTCTTCCCTGCCCCGGACGGGCCAAAAAGAATCGTGATCCCGGGTGGAATGGCGAACTCTACATGCAGCTCGAAGCCTTGGGCAAAGCGCTTGCGGAGTTGCACGGAAAGAGTGTCATCGGCCGTCCGCATTCCGACTCTAACGGCATTTTCGGAGATCACGCTTAGAAGCTTAAACCACAGAGGACACGAAGGTACACGAAAGGAAAAAGCACAACCCGGCAGCTTCCGACCGATGTTATAGAGATGCTACTTACAGAGCCACATCATCCTGCGGTTCCAGGCGTATACCGCCGAAAGCACGACAAAGGAAATCAGCAGCAGGAGCAGCGCAGTCGCATTGGCGGCGGCAAAGTTGAAGGCCTGGACTTTGTCATAAATATCAATTGACACCGTTCGGGTTACGCCCGGGATATTTCCGCCTACCATCAGAACTACGCCGAATTCTCCCATGGTGTGGGCGAAACTCAGGGCCACGCCGGTCACCAGTCCGGAAATCGATAGCGGCAGAATTACGCGAAAGAAAGTCCTCAGCCTGGAAGCACCCAGCGTGGCCGACGCAGCCACCAGCTTCTTGTCGACAGATGCGAATGACGCAGCAAATGGCTGCACCGCAAATGGCAAGCTGTAGATGATGGATCCGATGACCAAGCCTTCGAAGGTGAATGCCAGAGTGTGACCTGTGAGTGTCTGCCACCAGCGTCCGACGGGGCTGCGCGGTCCAAGGGCGATAAGAACGTAAAAGCCGAGAACGGTGGGCGGCAAGACAATGGGCAATGCCACTAACGCTTCGGCCAGAAATTTCCAGCGCCAGCGCGAGAAGGAAAGCCAGTACGCAATGGGGATTCCTACCGTTAGCAGAATAACGGCGACGACTGCCGCCAAGCGGATTGTCAGCGCGAATGCCTGCCAGTCGATGGAGTTCAATTCTTTTACCTGCCGCGAACCAATATACGTAAATGACAGATCTTCCCAAAGTGGACTTTCGAACTCGCCCAATGTTTGTCCGTCACAACCACGGCGCGCTTCGCAAGGCTAGGCTTGATGCAAGGAGGCGTAGAGTCATGGAAATCTTGAGTGCGCTGAGGATCATACGGGCGCTGGCCAACGGAGTCCACCCGCAAAGTGGAGAGTCCCTGGAGGCCGATTCGGTTTGTCGCCATGAAAAAACCGTGAAGGCTTTGAACCGCGCGCTGGGAGCCCTCGCCCAGGTGGAGCAGCGGGAGCGGACGCGGCCCGCGAACGCCGGCCGGGCATAGACTCGAACGGAAGATGCCCAGGTATGCGAGGAAGTCCGGCGCGGCATTGATTTTCACGAAATCGCCAAGACGCACAATCGCACGGTCGGATCGATCGTGGCCCGGCTGGTGAAACTGGGAAAGATTGCGTCTCTTCCCGGCAAGGCAGCTTGACCG
>CATPBY010000180.1 GCA_955652845.1 uncultured Terriglobales bacterium
ATTGTCCGAGCCCAAATCGAGGCAGGGCACATTGGGGAAGCACGGACGGAGGCGGAAGCTTCGGCAAAATATTTCGGCTCGGACCCTAAGTGGAGCACTGCCATCGGCGAGCTATTCCTTAAGAATGCTCAGCCCAAAGATGCCTCAGCCTACTTCCGCGAGGCAAATCGTATCCGCCCTGACGACACCGAGATCCGTCGTCAGCTCGCAGTAGCTTATCTCGAATCCCGCCAGCTAGACGAAGTGTTGAGCACGATCACAAAACCGGAAACACCCGACGATCATTACCTGCGTGCGAGCGCATACTACTTGTCTCATCGCCTCCCGGAAGCAGACCAGGAATCAGAGCTGGCGCTGGCCTTGGCGCCTGATAATCCCCAAATACTCGTTCTACGCACTCGCCTTATGCAACGCGCAGGGGATCAGCACGGTGCACTGGAGATGGCGCAGAAGGCAATTGCCCTCGCGCCCAAGTGGGATGAACCCTACTACCTTGCCGGTGTCAGTTATTATTTCATTCGGCATTACGAGGAGGCAGATCAAGACCTGACGCGGGCCCTGACACTTAATCCGAGTTCGACAAGAGCGCTATTTCTGGAGGCTATGGCGTTGGCCAGCCAGGGCAAGATCGATGATGCGGAGCTGTACCTCCGCCGCGCAATAGCGCTACAACCTAAGAATGCTCGCTTTTACTGCCACCTGGGCATTCTCCTCGCGCGGAGGAATGAACCGGCCAAGGCGGAAGACTCCTTCAGAAAAGCCATCGAGCTTAAGCCGGATTATGCACTGTCGCACTATGAACTGGGAAAGCTCCTCGTTTCCTCTAAGCAATTGAGGCAAGCAGCGCAGGAGTTAGACCAGGCTGTAATACACGATCCAGGCCTTGGCTCAGCTTATTATCAATTGGCAAGTGTGTATGCTCGGCTCGGAGAAACCGAGAAATCAGCGCGTTGTCTTGCCAACTTTCAGAGACTCTCCCGCCAACAGACGAACGACTCCCAGTCAGTCGACCAAACACGAGAAGAAGATGCAAGGAAAGAGACCGAGTCACCCTAAGACATTCTGACTCCGTAGCTGCCCGAACGGGCGTCGCCTTCTAACGAGGCGAAGCAATTCACCTGCGGTCTCGACTGTCATTTCTCCGGCAATGGGGCCTCCACTTCTTCAATGACCCATTTGTCTGCCGCTTCCAGGTGGCAGTCGTAGCCATAGAAACGCTTGTTGAAGATGTGCTGAAAAAGGCAAGCGCGCTGGCCACGCATGATCGGGTTGCCCTCGACCGGCTGAAAGTCGCCGTCCGGAGTATTCGCCGCAAACACCTTTACTTGCCACTCGCCTTCCGGGTCATCAGTATAGCGATGAGGATATGTTTCGGTGGCGAGGTAGTAGACTCCTTTGTGCTTTCCGTCGGCGTACCTGGCATCCTGGAGATAGAGGAGCGTGGGCGCTGCGATGGTCACGTCAGACTTCAGCAGTAATTTTTCCGGCGCCCTGTCGAGATCTTCAACGGATGTCGCGGCCTTGCTGACGATCTCGAAGTCGTCGTGATCGTTGCCGCGATAGAAGGTCAAGTAAAAACGGCCGATCGAGGATCTCGGAACAGGTTCGGGTTCTGGTTACGCTCGTCAGGAACGCCGGGTACGAGAACTTTCTCTTCGATGAGGTGGATGCCGTCGCGCGAGGTGGCAAGGACGATATGGCTGCTGGACGTGTCATAGTCACGGGTTACGGCGAAATAGAGCAGTTCCTTGTGTTTGGAATTCGCTCTTGCCAGGGCCGAGGGCCAGCGAGCATTCGTCCAGAGCGGGTTCTGCTCGTACTTGGTCCAATGGACAAGGTCGTTGCTCCGCACCAACCCGATGCCTCGGCCTTCGTTCAGGCCATACCAGCCCCAGTAGCGAAACCCGCCCCGCTTGACTTCAAGAAGTGAGAGTGTGTGTGGAAACTCATCGCCCTCCCACGGCTGGGCATCGGGCAGCACGCGCTGGGGCGTAGTCAATTTCAGATATGGCCTTGACTTGTCTTGCGTGGGTCCAGTTTTCGTTTGTCCCCAAGCGCAACCGGCGATCATCAGGACGAAGATTGCGAAACAGAATTTACGACGTAATGCCGGCATAAGTATCCTCATCCAAGTCAACCGCGCGCCGGTTGAACTTCAGCTTTGGCGAAACTGACGGTGGCATTCGTGATCAGCGGCCTGGCCCAGAACCCCACGCTCAGAACGAATCCGAACGTGACATAGAGGAACGCGCCTCCAGCGCGCAGACCGAAGTGGTCGGCGATTCGTCCAATGATGACCGGCACGACGGCTCCGCCCATGATGGCGGTGCTCAAAATTCCACCGAACGAGCCGTGATGCTCTGAGACTGAATTCAGCGAAAGCGAAACCAGGATGGGCCACATCACTGACGCGAAAAAACCTACCGCCGGGAAAGCGATAAGAGATATTTTCGCAGGGCCGAACAATGCGGCGGACAAGCACACCAGCGCCCCAACACAGGCACCGATCAGTACGTAACGGCTGTCAAAGATCTTCAGGAGAAGCATACCTACGAAGCAACCCGCAGTCAGCAGTCCCCAAAACCACGAGACCGCTAAAGCACCGGCGGTATGCGGGTCGTAACCGTGGTAAACGGACAGGAACTTTGAAATCCAATCGGCAGTCCCCTGCTCGGAGCCGACGTAGGCGAAGACGCAGAGGAAGAAGGCCCAAACCATAGGCTTCCGGAAAAGACTGCCATACATTTTCCACGATCCGGCCTGCTCGTTGGCGGTGCGCTCCACACGCGGAAAACGACTGAAGAAGAGAACCGCAACCATCAACACTGTGAACACGGCGAAGATCCAGTACATCGAAGCCCATGGCAGATTCGGAGGTGTAAGGCGATTCAGGATCCGTAGCAATCCATTCGGATTGACATGCGCATTGCCCAAGTTCAAGACCAGGTACGAGTAAAGGTAGGGACTTAGAAACGAAGCAAGGCCGAAGATCAGTTGTGCAAAGGCGGAATTGAATGCGAAATGCTCTTCCCCACCGGCAACTCGCAGGAGCGGGTTGATTGCGGTCTGAAGCGTGGCCATCCCCGATCCCATTACGAACAGGGAGACAACCGCCATTCGATAGCTAGGGTGGAAGGCGAAAGTCAACGATCCTACGGTGCCAGCCAGGAAAGCTGCGATCATGACGGGCTTTTCGCCAAATCGATCCACGAGGAACCCCGCGGGAATTGACATCAGTCCATAGGCAATAAAGAAGGAGAACGGCAGCAGAGCGGCGGCAGCCAGGCTCACTCTGAAGCTGCTGATGATATCTGGCACGATTGGGCCGAGAATATTGGTCAGCAAGGACATAACAAAGAAGGTCAGGAACACGATAGCAACCATGTAATGGTTTCGTGGCATGGAGTGGGTCACCAACTATTCCTTGGTCGTTACTTTCGAGGCCCGTTCGAAGCGGCCCGGTTCACGTCCCACCCGCGCTGCCAGCGCCAGTGTGATCATCTGCACGGGAAGGATCTCCAGGATCGGGTGTAAGACCTGGGGGGCAACAGGCAACGTGCATGGGACGAGCGCCTCCCCCTCGGAAACCAACTCTGCCCTACCCTGCTGTTCACGGATATCCTTAACAAGTCGGCGATTCAAATCGCCAGTTTTGCTATCACCCGCAAAGACCAGAACGAAGGTCTCGTCGCTGAGCATTTCGAACGGTCCGTGTCGAAATGCCCCGCTGCTCATGCCTTCCGCGTGGAAGTGATCCGACTCTTTGATGATCAACGCACCCGTTCCGACCGCAGCAAGTGATGATCCCCTCCCGACCAGGAAAAGGTCACGTATGTTTCTGAGGGGCTGAGCCAGGCTCAGCACATGGTCTTTCCAACGGGACAGGTAATCTCGGACTGCAGGGCAGGAAGATCTGAGTTCCTCCCGTGTCTGCCGCAAATCGTGGCCGCATAACAAGTCGCCCAGCCACTGCAGGGCGACTAGAGCAGTAACGTATGTCTTGCAGGAGACGGAAAATTCGGTCCCTGCCCGCGTCACAATGGCTGCATTGGATTGCGCGGCCAATGGACTGTCGGCTGTATTGGTAATCGCTATCACAGATGACTTGCCCCGGTTGATGTCTAACAAACGGACAACTTCCGCGCTCTGTCCGGATTGAGAAACCGCAACAATCAGTGTCTTCGGATCGAACAGGCGGTTCTGGTAATGCACGAGTTCAGAAGTCTCGATCATAATGGCCGTAAGGCCGTGATTCACAAGTTTCAGGGTCAGGGGATGAAGGGCATGGAACGAAGCTCCCATGCCAGTGAGGACGACTGTCTTGAACCTTCCCTGTTGAAGGAGACCCGCAAGCTGCTGCAGGGTCTTGGGGACCTCCAAGCCGGCGAGAGTATCTTCCAGCGCCCGGGGTTGATCCAGAATGTCGCTAAGATATGCGCCTTCGACTACGGAGAAATCAGCCAGCACGGAGATCTCCCTTCGAACCGAACCGGTGGTACCAGACTCTGGCTGCCCCGATCAGGTTTGCGTGCTCCCCCAGCGATGCCAGGGCCAACTCCGTTTTTTCAGAAGGAACAAAGCGACAGCTGGAAACAATGACTGCACGGATTCCATCCAGAAACAATGCTGCACTGTTCATAACACTGCCGCCGAGCACGATAATATCGGGAACGAACATGGTCACCAAATTGGCGAGACCGAGACCGAGATAGCGGCTTTCGTGCTCGGTAGCCCGAAGAGCCCATGCGTCACCTTCCTGAGCCAATTGGCAAATCTTCTTGGCCGTCAGGTCAGTCCGTGGGTATTCTGGGGGCGCGTTGCGATTAAGCCATTCAACCATGGCAGGACCGGCCGCCAACGATTCCCAACATCCAGTGAAGCCACACAAGCAGCGAGGACCGGAGAGATCGACCAGGTGGTGGCCTATTTCCGGATGCGCTCCAGCGGTACCACGATAGACCTCACCGTCGAGAATGATGCCCGCACCAATGCCGGTGCCCACCGTGACATAAACCAAACGGGACTTACTCTTGCCGGCACCCCAGCCGGCTTCGCCCAGAGCCGCGGCATCGGCATCGTTTTCCATGGCCACGGAAACGTGAAAGATACGTTCCAGATCCCGCACTGGATTCGTGCCTCGCCAGTGTGGAAAGAAATTGACATCACCAATTTCACCGGTAACCGGATCCACGGGCCCCGTAGAGCCGATGCCGATACCAGTGATTTCCGCTCCGGCTTGTGCAGCCGTGTCGCGCAGCATTGTTGCGATGCGATCCAGGGCGCTGGAATAGCCGGCATCCGCTGCTGTCGGCAATTCCGCTCGCGACACCAGGTGGCCTTTCGAATCCACCATGCCCACGGCGATCTTGGTTCCGCCGATGTCGACTGCTGCGATCATTCTTTTTCCCTCCGGCGGCTGTTGTGCTTTGCGGTTACTGATTCCACTCCACCACCGCTCCTTCGAACGGCGACAGTTCCATTCTCCAGCCCGATCCTTCCATTTTCAAAGGCTGGCGTCCTTCAGGCAAGATTCTGGTGGCTGAGCGCAGTGTCGAACTCGCCGAGATCGTGATTTCTTGGGTTTGGGCGCTGTGGTTCACGACCACCGCGTAGCCGCGATGATCGCCTTTCAATGCGGAAACCTCAACCGAAGGCAGATCCGCGCGCAACTCCGGCTTCACGCCGGCCCAGTCGCGGAACGCGGCGTAAATCCTGTGGGTGCCCTCCGGCTTGTCGAACACCGCAGGCACGTTGGCCAAGTAGTGCTCAAGCGGGTAGGCACTCAGCAGAGTCTTGCCGGAGCCCACCGTATTGGTCACGAGCGCAGGATGGCCGTCCTGATCAACAGCAACGATCCTGCCGGTCGTTACGTCCAGAAGACTGCCCCAGGAGACGATGGTCGCGTCGGGAAGGCTGTAGTGCAGCGTATCCCCGGGTCTGAAGTCACCAAAAGGTACAACGAACTTCAGCGTGACTTCCGAATTCAAAGCGCGGTCAGCGAGGCGCGCGCCGAACAGAGACGCCATGTTGGGGATGGCGCCATCGGATGCCACGGAAGCATATAGAAGGCCGCCACCTTCGACATACTTCCTCGCTTTTTCATAGAAGTCAGAATGCACGTGCGCCAGGAAAGGATCGGCTGTGCTGGTAATGGGAGAGGGCATGAACAGCATTGGACGCTTGGCCCAGTCGGCATACTCGCGCGGGAAGTCAGCTTTCAGCCCGGCCCGTCGCGCGAGGATGAATGCGTTCAGGGCGGAACTGATAAGCAAGCGATTTGCGGCACTCGCGTCGGCCTGGGGCCGGCCAGGGATCGCATCGCCGTCGGCGGTGGAAACGTAGGGCGTAACTTCCGGGCCAGCGAGCCCGAAATGCGAAAAGTCACCGTGCGGCTTGGCCCACTCGTCCGGAATCACGATGCCAATATTGGCAAGGGCGGGCGAGATGCCCGCGAGATCAAGTTGGCCGACGATTTGCGAAAACTTCTTAAACTCCTTGGCGAGCGGTTTGTCTTGCCGGTCCCAAGTGGTCATTCCCCAGCCGGTTTCCTGGGGGGTGCGCAGATAAGGCACTTTATGGAATTGCTCCGGGGCGGCATCGGTGTAACACCACAGATCGACGCCAATACTCCCCGCACCCAGTCCAGAGTACATTTGCGCGCGATCGTAGGCCGCGACTCTCTCTGGCGAGAATTGTGCGGTCGAGGCACCCATTTCGTGAATCATCACCGGACGGCTCGCACCTTGGGAGAGCGCGATTTCGAAAGCCGCACCGTAGGTTCCACGCGCTGACAGCAAAGCATCCGGGAATAGTTCCGGAGAGTAGAGTGTAAAGGCGTGCACGCTGAAGAAATCGACGAACCCGGCAATGTCGTCTGCGCGAAAGGGTCCGTGACTGATTTCTTCGCCGCTGGTCCCGACGACGATAGGATGGAGTTTGTCGTATTGGCGAATTCCGCTGGCGATCAGCCGGGTCCAATTGATGGCCATGGCATCGGTGGTTTGTCCTCCGACGATCCAGAACGGCGGTTCGTCTGTCAGATCCCAAGCGATGATTGCGCTTTCGTTGGCATAATGCCGGCCGAACTCGGCAGCGAGATTCGTTTCGAGGCGCAACATTTCTGGATCGGCATGAGGATGTCTGCCGTGTCGCCAGGGAACATCCCAATATGCTTCTCCTACTTCTCCGCCAATGAATAAGCTGGGATGAAGATAGATCTGATACTTATGGGCCAGTGACACCAGGTAATCGAGTTGCTGGAAGGCGACCGGGTTGTAGTCGCCAGGTCGCGGTTCAAACCACGGCCAGACCATGTCGAACCGCACGATGCTGTAGCCAAGTTCGTGCATCTTGGCGAAATCGGCCTCTATATCCTTGGGGTCCCATTGCACTGGCCATTGCATCGCGGCTTTGGCTGGAACCCAGTGCGCACCAACCGGCACGAATCGTTTTCCATTGCGGACGAAGTAAGTGCCGTCCAGGTGAACTTGTGAAAGTAAAGCGCTGTTCGCCTCGCCTGGCGGACTCTTGGCCCCCTGAATCTTGTCGCCGCCATCCAATGCTGCGCTCACGTTGACCCCAAGCCCGAGGCCCAGGAGCAGCGCGAGGCAAGTAATTCCCGCGTCGGCCGATTGCTCATAAGTCCTGCGCCGCATCACGACCCCTCTTTTCTGGCACTTTTACTGCGCCGGAACCTGCTGCGCCCACACGTCAGGCTGTATATCAGAAAAAGTGAACCAAGAAACTCAGTCTCACGAAGGACTTCGTTATACTCCCTTTTGGCTATCCGAAACCGCCATGATCTAGTTTCCTTGCCG
>CATPBY010000181.1 GCA_955652845.1 uncultured Terriglobales bacterium
CAAAACCGTTGTGCGCCCATCTCTTCTCTGATAACTTATATGGAGTCTAAAAGTGTTCATTTTGCGGCCGTTGGTTCTGACATCCCGCCCTGGGTTAAATATCCTGATCGTTTGAAGGAGAAGGTGCTTGTCCTCAAAACCCCGATATCTTTTCACGTCCGAATCCGTAACGGAAGGCCATCCCGATAAGATTGCCGACCAGATTTCCGACGCCGTTCTCGATGCCTGCCTGAGTGAAGATTCCTCCAGCCGGGTGGCCTGCGAAACCTTGACTGCCACCGGATTGGTAGTGATCGCAGGGGAAATCACCACCAAGGCTTATGTCGATTTCCAGGCGCTGGTGCGGGGAATAATCTCTTCCATCGGCTACAACAACGCGCTCTACGGCTTCGATTCCAATACTTGCGCCGTCATTTCCAGCATCAACAAGCAATCCGGCGACATCGCCATGGGTGTGGACACCGGCGGCGCCGGCGACCAGGGAATGATGTTCGGGTTTGCCTGCAATGAGACGCAGGAACTTATGCCCATGCCGATCTCGCTGGCGCACAAACTCACCATGCGTCTTTCCGAGGTCCGCAAACACGGGAAGTTGCCGTACCTGCGGCCCGACGGCAAGTCGCAGGTAACGGTCGAATACGACCAGCATCACAAGCCCATACGCGTGGATGCGGTGGTGATCTCAACGCAGCACGCCGAAACTGTAGGCAACGACGAACTTCGTAGCGACATTCTCAAGCACGTTATCCAAGCCACCATCCCGGCCCATCTGCTTGACCAGGACACGAAATATCACATTAATCCCACGGGACGTTTTGTGATTGGCGGCCCCATGGGTGACACCGGCCTGACCGGCCGCAAGATTATCGTAGACACTTATGGCGGCATGGGACGTCATGGAGGCGGAGCCTTCAGCGGCAAAGATCCGACCAAGGTGGACCGCTCGGCCGCTTACATGGCTCGCCACATCGCGAAAAACATTGTCGCCGCCGGCATCGCCGACCGTTGTGAAGTGCAGCTCGCTTATGCCATCGGCGTGGCCGAGCCCGTCAGCATTCTGGTAGAAGATTTCGGCACCGCCAAGGTCGATCCGGCGAGTCTTCCTGCGATCGTCCGCTCCCATTTCAAGCTGACGCCCAAGGGCATCATCGACTCGCTGAATCTGCGCCGGCCGATTTACTGCAAAACTGCGGCCTACGGTCATTTTGGCCGCACTGACCCGGACTTTACCTGGGAAGCGACAGACAAGGCAGCCAAACTGGCTACGGATGCGGGTTTGCGCGAACCCGTGGCTCACGCCGTGCGCAAATAAGGACCGTTCGGGAATGGCATCCTCGATTTTAGGACAAGGGCGCGGGCGCCATTCGTGCCCGTTTAATTTTTTCAGGTTCGTGTATTCTGAATAACGTTGTCATCCCGGCAAAGCCATTGTCATCCCGGCCAGAGCGAGGGATCTGGTTGTTTTTGATCACATTGCCGGTGCAGGCAATAACCGAGTCATCGCAGTCATGCATTCCTGAGTAGACTCATAACGATTTTTTAACTGCGATTAGGAGAAGTATGTCGACGACCGCGACGCAATTGCATTGTGATATCAAGAATCCGGAATTTGCAGATCTTGGGAAAAAGCGCATTGACTGGGCTAACCAGTCGATGAAGGTTCTGCAGATCATTCGCAAGGAATTCATTAAGAACCAGCCGCTCACCGGTATTCGTGTGTCCGCATGTCTGCACGTCACTGCCGAGACCGCGAATCTTGCCATCTGCCTGCGCGATGGTGGAGCCGATGTTGTGCTCTGCGCCTCCAATCCGCTTTCTACGCAGGATGACGTCGCTGCCAGCCTGGTGCGCGACCACGGCATTCCGGTCTTCGCCATTAAGGGCGAGGACAACGATACTTATTACAGCCACATCCTGGCAGCCATCGACCACAAGCCCCACATCACCATGGATGACGGCGCCGACCTTGTGACTCTGCTTCACACCAAAAGGCAAGATGCACTCAACGGCGTGATTGGCGGAACCGAGGAGACGACGACTGGCGTAATTCGTCTGCGCGCCATGGCGAAAGAAGGGGTGCTGCGCTTTCCCATCGTCGCCGTGAATGACGCCGACACCAAGCACCTGTTCGACAATCGCTACGGGACCGGCCAGTCGACAATCGACGGCATCATCCGCGCCACCAACTTCCTGCTTGCAGGATCAAAATTCGTGGTCGCCGGCTACGGTTGGTGCGGACGCGGCCTTGCCAGCCGCGCCCGCGGCGCCGGCGCTGAAGTCATCGTCACCGAGGTGGATCCAACCAAAGCCCTCGAGGCGGTAATGGACGGCTTCCGCGTGATGTCGATGACGGAAGCGGCCAGGATTGGTGATGTTTTCTGCACCGTGACTGGCAACAAGAGTGTTCTCACCAAAGACCACTTCGAGCTCATGAAAGATGGCGCCATTATCTCGAACTCAGGTCACTTCAACGTGGAGATCGATATTCCCGCGCTGGAAAAAATGTCGTCCTCCAAGCGCGCCACGCGCAATTCGGTCGAAGAGTACTCCCTGAAAGATGGCCGCAAGATCAATCTGCTGGGCGAAGGCCGCCTCATTAACCTGGCAGCTGCTGAGGGCCACCCCGCGTCGGTGATGGATATGAGCTTCGCCGATCAGGCGCTTTCAGTCGAGTACATGGTGAAGAATTACAAGACACTGGAGAAGAAAGTTCACCGCGTGCCCGATGATCTGGATAAGC
>CATPBY010000182.1 GCA_955652845.1 uncultured Terriglobales bacterium
GAACTGCTTCACACAATAGCAAGCTGGCCAACCGCAAGACCTCCCAGCCAGGCTTTGAAGATGTACAAATGCGAGTCTTCGATCTCTCCAACAGCAACGAGCCGATTCTGGTTCTTACGGCGAAAGCACGGATTGCTGAAGGAGAGAAGTCCGGGGCTGCGGACGTCCAGTATTACGTGACCGTAGTAGCCCGAAATGATCTCTATGGCGAGCTTCACAAGGCGTTCTCTAACGTAACTGACAGCCAGCATCTGGACGTTTTACCGCGATTTGAACTGGTCGATGCCGTTGATGCTGATGGCGACGGAAGGGGGGAGTTGCTTTTCCGCCAAAGTTCCGACGCAGGCACTTCCTTCGTTCTCTATCGGGTTATTGGAGATCGTTTATGGCCTCTGTTTCAGGGAAACCCGGCGGGAAAGATTGATTGAAGTAGATTGACTTGACTGGGACGCGTTCTGCCGCCGCTGAATGCCATTCCAACATCGCTTGATCCCGCTATGGCGTATCATTGCCCGACTTAGCGCCCAAGGAGGGGCATTCCATGAAAAAGTACACTCTTTTTGCTCTATGCCTGCCGCTGTTTTTTGCGTTTCAGGCCATCGCACAGGAGCACTACACTGAGGGCCCAATCTGGCAGGTGACCCTCATTCGAGTGAAACCAACACAAAATGACGCTTACTTAACCAGCTTAAGACAAGGCACCAAACCACTCTATGAGGAAATGAAAAAAGAAGGATTGATCCTGGACTACAAGATATTTCTCAACACCACGAAACATGATCTCCAGGACTGGGACATCGCAACCGCGGTTCAGTACAAGAATTTTGGAGCGTTGGACGGTCTCGCAGCGAAGGGAGAAGCGGTTCGAGATAAGATTTTAGGTTCAAAGCAAGCCGCCCTGCAGTTGGGCGAAAAACGCTCCGATATGCGCGAAATAGTGAGCACCATGCTTTTGCGGGAAGTCAATCTGAAGTAAAGGTGGGTTGAATATCGGCCCGGCTGTAGCATTGCGGCCGGGCTAATTTATTTTTGCGTCATCACCAGCTCGCCGTTCTCTACTTTCATGCCGCCGACGTTGTCGGGCAGTTTCATGCGATCGCGTTGTTCAGCCAGTTTTTTCTGAAGGCTGTCGTTGACCAGAGAGACGGGAACGTTAAGGTCCCCAACCTTGAATTCGGTGGGATCGAAGGTCGCGTAGCCATCCTTGGATCCCAAATGTCCGGCCAGCGTCACCCACACATCCTTGCCGGCGATCTGGGTCAAAAACTGGCCGCGAGCGAGGTCACCATCAAAGTTGACCTGGTAGTCCTTGATCTCAGGGTCTCCCGGAGCCAGCACTGGATTGGGAGACGACGTAGCACCACTTGCAATGCCGGGCGAGGAATGGACCGCGGAAACCGGAATTGTCCCCACCGCCTGGTTGATGGCGGCGCTGACTTCGTCGGCATTAAGATGCACTTCAGCGGGAGCCTGTCCCGGCTCCTTGGGCTTTTCTAACTGCTCTATCTTGGATTCGAAGGACTGAGCATTCACCACTGCGGCGGCTGGCGCCTGCGGTTGGGCCACTGGTGCCGGTTTCCTCAGGACCAGGAACAACGCCAGCAACGACGTAACCAGAGTTGCTAGGCTGATGATGCGGTCAAGTTTCCATTTCATGGCAAAGCTCCGCCTTCGACGGCTTCCTTTCTGAGTATTTTATGGATTGCGGAGATATTTCTCAGGTGACGGAAGGCGCTGACCGTGGGGGCTACCCCCCAAGCTTCCTGGTCAACAACTCATTCACCAACTGCGGATTTGCCTGACGCTTGGACGCTCTCATAACCTGTCCGACAAAAAAACCGATGACTGCGGTTTTACCCGCTCGGAACTGCTCGACCTGCCTGGGATGGGCGGCGAGGATCTCGTCAATGGTCTGCTCCAACGCCGACGTGTCACGCGACTGCTCCGGCCTGCCCTCTTCCTCGTAGACGTCCGGAAAATCTTTTTCCCTTGCGAAGGAAAGATCGTAGAGATCCTTCAGCATTTTGCCGGAGATTACGCCGCTTTCGACCAGGTCTGCCGAGAGCGCCACCCCTTTCATCGATATCGGCGATTGTTCAATTTCGCACCCCTTAGCCTTCAGCCGTCCCATGAGTTCACTCTGGACAAGGTTTGCTACTCGCTTGGGATTCTTTGCCGCTTTAGCCGCGGCTTCGAACTGATCGGCCAGAGCTTTGCTGAATGTGAGCACCTGCGCATCGTATTCCGTAATGCCGTAATCGGCGACCATGCGTTTACGCCGCGCCTCGGGCAACTCCGGCAGAGAACGGCGGATTTCAGCCTGCCGTTTCTCATCGATTATCAACGGCAGCAGGTCTGGCTCAGGAAAATACCGGTAGTCGTGCGCCTGTTCCTTCGAGCGCATGTTATAGGTCTTACCCTCATTCGAGTTGTACAGGCGCGTCTCCTGAGTAATTTGCCCGCCGGACTCGAGCACTCCCTTCTGGCGCTCTATCTCGTATTCCAGCGCCTCGCGAATGAAGCGGAACGAGTTGACATTCTTGACTTCGGTCTTCGTGCCGAATTCCCTCTGCCCTCGCGCTCGCACGCTGACATTGGCATCGCAACGCAGCGAACCCTCCTCCATATTGCAATCGCTGACCCCGGTGTAAAGGATAATTTCCTTCAAGCGGATGAGATATTCGTAGGCCTCTTCGGGCGAAGCGATGTCGGGTTCGCTGACGATTTCAATCAAGGCGACGCCGCTGCGATTTAGATCAATCGCAGTCGTATCCACCGAGTCTGCGAAGCCTTCGTGCAGACTTTTGCCGGCGTCCTCCTCCAGATGGACCCGTGTAATTCCGATTTTCTTCGCCCCGCCTTGGACCGGAATCTCGATCGCTCCGTGCTCGGCAAGCGGCTTATCGTATTGCGAAATCTGGTAGCCCTTGGGCAGGTCGGGATAAAAATAATTCTTGCGGGCAAAGATGGAAGTCGCATTCACCTGGCAATTCAGGGCCATTGCGGCCAGAGCCGCAAACTCCACCGCCTTCCGATTCAATACCGGCAATGCTCCCGGCAACCCGAGGCAAACCGGGCAGACATTGGTGTTAGGAGGATTGCCAAAGCGGGTGGAGCAGGAGCAGAAAATCTTGGTCGCGGTCAACAGTTGGACGTGCACCTCCAGGCCGATTACGGCCTCATACCTGGCGCGGGCCGCCACCGAGGTTTCCGGCGTCGTGACCATCTCGAAAGATTATAGGCTCCTCGAACTGAAGGCTGAAAGGAAACTAAAATGCGTTGGGCTTTGCCGGCGCGCTTAGATATTTCTCCAGCGGGATTTCGAAATACATCAGTTCATTGCCCTTGCCGTCACGCACACCGGTCAAATACAAATGCGCCCCCGCGAGCGGCGTGGAAATTCCCGATACATCAAAGAACAGAAATCCCGCCTGCGTGCTGCGAGGCTCCACCGCCTTGGCGGCAAACTGCGCGTGCTGAATTTCCTCTTGAGCCTGCCTGCTCACACCGCCTTTTACCTTGGTAGGAAAAGGCAACGGATAACGCTTGGTATTGGCCGAGGGACGAGCAATACGCCGGTCAATGTCTTCCTCGGTCGCAGGCGCAATTTTGCTGCGGTCGACGGTGACGAGCTCAGCATGCATTTCCGCCAATTGCAGTGGGTAATCACCGTCATTGGTAACAACCAGAAAAATTGGGAGAAAGCCAAGCTCACGGTAGTGGACGGTAAAAATTCCGGCCTTATCTGCCATGTCATACGGATCAGCGCCGATTGCGGCCATCTCGGCGGGATGGTCATCGTGCGCCGGATACGTTCTGGCGGGCCTGGGCGTGGGCATGATGAATTCTTTTCCAGCAAGGCAGACAAGTGGGAGCAACGCAACAGCAGCGATGATCGCCACCCGGGCGGAAGCGAACACTTCCCGACGTGACATGATGCTGATTATAGGATGCCTGCTTTCCCGTTGTTAATGCGATGTTACCGCAGTGCTGCGCGCGATGTGACTAGACAAAACAGAATTGTGTTGTGCGACGGGGGTCATTGTGCGGACTGCTAACGACTCAGAGTGTGCATCGTCCAAAGAGGTAAGTGAATCTAAGATCGCAATCGTGGAACTTTTCAGTTGCGACCAGCGTACCTTGCAGCAGGATGACAGAGCCAGGCCGATAAACAGCGCGGTCTGTTGCAAGTTGTAAAAAAAGTTTACGGGGTTAAGGGGACGGTCTCACTTTCGGTTTGGCGGCCCAGGTGAGGACCATCCTCAAGGAGAGAGCGCAAGGCTAGCAGCCTGGCTCTTTTCGCTTAACCCCAAGGCAGCATTGTAGGGCTTTCGCGGACAAACGCAAGCAATTCCGCGAGGGCAATTGCCCAGCCGCCCAGAACCGGTTCCCGACGTTTTCGGGAAAGAAAAAGGAGTCACTATGACACTATCGAAGATCTCCAAGGGCTTGCTGCTAGGGCTGGCATTGCTGCTGGCAACAAGTTTGTTCGCAGCCAATAAAGGGTCCCTGCAGTTAAACGATCCACTAACCGTAAATGGGAAGCAGCTGGCGGCTGGTGAGTACCGCTTGCAATGGGAAGGTAACGGCCCCAGCGTCGAGTTGAGCATTCTGCGCGGCAAGGACGTAGTCGCTTCCGTCCCGGCTCGATTGGTCGATTTGGATCGTCCAGCACAGGCGGACTTGACCATCACGCGGAAGAATGCAGACGGCAATAAAACGCTGTCTGAAATTCGGTTCGGCGGCAAGAAATACTCGTTAGCCATTGGGGACGAATCAGCCAAAATGGATACGAGCGAAGGCAGCAAGTAAAAGAGTTTCCAGAAGACGGGTAAGGATGGGAGCCGAAATGGCTCCCTACTTTATTCAAGAAAGGATGTGGCAGCGAGAACGACGCCACAACGACAGGCCTTAATATTTCGGCATTTTCGGATCGACGCGATCCGCCCAGGCCAGTATTCCTCCCGCCAGATTGCGCACTTTTTTGAATCCCGCCTGACGCAGAAAATCCACCGCTTTCGCGCTGCGTACCCCTGAACGGCAGTGAGCTACAATCTCGCGGCTGGAATCGAGTTCGCTGACGCGCTTGGGAAGGTCGCCCAGAGGAATGAGATATCCATTGATGTTGCAAATCTGGTACTCGTGGGGCTCACGCACGTCAAGCACGAATACGTCGTCGCCCGCATCCATCCGTCGTTTCAGCTCTTCGACCTGAATTTCCGGAACGGCTGTCTCCACCGGCTTCTCCTCCCCGCGGATTCCACAAAATTCGTTGTAGTCAATCAGCTTGGTAATGGTCGGGTGAGCGCCGCAAGCCGGGCAGTCCGGATTCTTGCGCAGCTTAAGCTCGCGGAACTTCATGCCCAGCGCGTCGACCAGCAGCAATCGTCCAATCAGGGAATCGCCTTACCCAAAATCAGCTTGATCGCCTCCGTAGCCTGGATCACTCCCACCAGGCCGGGAAGAATGCCGAGCACGCCTCCCTCGGCGCAGGAAGGAACCAGACCTGGAGGTGGTGGCTCGGGATACAGGCAGCGATAGCAAGGTCCGTCTCGTGTAGCGAAGACACTGGCCTGACCCTCGAAGCGGAAAATCGAACCATAAACATTGGGCTTGCCGGTGAGCACGCAAGCGTCATTCACCAGATACCGGGTGGGAAAGTTATCGGTGCCGTCGGCGATGATGTCGAATTCACGGAAGAGTTCGAGTGCGTTATCACTGCTGAGCCGGGTTTCGAACTTGCGAATGTTGAGAAATGGATTGATCGCCTTCAATTTCTCGGCTGCGGAATCCAGCTTTTTGCGGCCCACATCAGCCGTCGAGTGAATGATCTGGCGCTGCAAATTTGTGTAGTCGACGACGTCGAAGTCGACCATTCCAAGCGTGCCCACACCTGCGGCGCCGAGATAAAGTGCCAGGGGAGATCCGAGTCCGCCGGCCCCGATGCACAGCACGCGTGCCGCTTTCAACTTGAGCTGCCCTTCCATGCCAACTTCAGGCATGATCAGATGGCGCGAGTAGCGCAGAATCTCATCGTTCGAAAGCGCGCCGGCCGCGGGTTGAGTTTCGATTAATGTGGCCATGGGACCTCAACAATTCAGATAGATTTCAGACTTCAGATCGAGACGCAGCGGTTTGAACATGCAATCTGATATCTACAATCTGAAATCAAATCGTCCTCCAGCGATCGAGGGGACGATAGAAATGCTATCACTGGCTTTCACGGGCGTTGCGTCTTTCTGCAAATAGCGTATGTCTTCGTCATTAAGATAAACGTTGACGAAAGCCCGCAGCTTGCCGTCGTCAGTATAAAGATGGCGGCGCAGATCAGGGTGCTGCGCAACCAGTCCGGAAAGGGCTTCGCCAATGGTCGAAGCTTCCACCTCGATGGCCGGCTGTTTTCCTGCATACTGGCGAAGCGGCGTGGGAATGTGGATCTTGGGCATGGATAGATGATGCCACAACCACGCTGCCGGATTCACCTGCTCCCATGTGGCGCGGGCGCCCTCGCCCGCGGGGCCCTCTGAAAGGGAAAGATAGATGTTTAATTTACTCGCTATTTGTGGGCCCGTTATCCGCGCGAACTTTCGCGAGGGGCCCGCGCCGCATCGGCTTAGCCAACCTCAATCTTCTCATCCACTAACTTCTTATCATTCTCATCAGTGCCCGTCAGTTCGAAGGAGTTCGTCAACACGGCTTTCCCTTTTTCCACGCTGGTAATCACGTAAGAACAGCCGAACCAATGAGCTTCGGCGAGATCGGTCGGGGACCATTGTGCCGGATGGTCGGGATGCGAGTGGTAGAAGCCGACGATGTCTTCTTCGCGCTCCCGGCCTTCACGTTGGATGCGAACCAGATCTTTTGGATCGATGTTGTAGCGGTTGTGAGCAGAGTCAGTTCGGGTATTGCCAGCCGGTGCCGCCGACGCAACCGTTCGGATGTCGCCGTCCATCTGTCCGAGCAACACTCCACAGCATTCGTGCGGATAGGTCTTCTCACCATGATGACGAAGTGAATCGTAAACGGATTGTGGAATCTTCAGCACCGCTTGGAATCAGAAGCAAAAAGTCAGAATCCAGAAGCAACACCCGCGTATCTCTTAACTTCGGCGTTTTAGTTCCGGCTTCTACCTCAGTCTTTGCTCTCTTCCCAGAATCTTTCACTCAGATACTTGTCGCCGGAGTCGCACAGGATAGTCACAAAGACTGCACGCTCGTTCTTTTTCAGTTGCCGCGCGATTTGAAGGCAACCAACAACCGCCGCGGCCGCGGAGATCCCTACCAGCAGGCCTTCTTCGCGCGCCAGGCGCATGGCCATGGCGTAAGCGTCTTCGGTCGAAATACCAAGGTCCTGATCCGCCAGCGAAGCATCGTAAATTTTCGGGACAATGGCGCTGGCCATGTGTTTGGCGCCTTCGATTCCGTGGAAAGGAGAACTGGGTTGCAGCGAGATGCAGCGAATTTGGGGGTTCAATTCTTTAAGACGCCGGGTGGTGCCAACAAAAGTTCCGCTGGTCCCCATCATGGAAAGAAAATGAGTGAGACGGCCTTCTGTCTGTTGCCAGATCTCGTTGGCGGTGCCGTGATAATGGGCCCGCCAATTGGCATCGTTCGCGTATTGATTGGCGTAGAAATATTTTTCAGGATCTCCCGCATACAATTCACGCGCCCTGCGAATCGCTCCATCCGAGCCGTCGTTAGGATCCGTATAAATGATGTTAGCGCCATACGCTAGCAGGATTCGTTTGCGTTCTATCGAAACATTTCCCGGCATGCAGAGCGTTACCGGGAATCCCTTGGCCGCTCCGATCATGGCGTAGGCGATGCCAGTATTTCCGCTGGTAGAATCCAGCAAGACTTTGCCGGGGCCAAACTCCCCGCTGGACCGCGCCTCGGCGACGATGTTGGACGCGGCGCGGTCCTTGACCGATCCGCCGGGATTGCACCACTCGGCTTTACCCAGAATTTGAATGCCGGGGAAGTCCGCGGCTACGCGCTCCAGCCGCAACAATGGCGTATTCCCGATGCGATCCAAACTGCGCTGGCCAAACTGGCTGGAGTCGTCCACAAGTGGGCGGGCTTCTTTGGCGGTCTTGACTGGATAGTTCAGCGCTTTCTTCGGCTTAGAGGACACTTCTCGCATAACTTCAGGACGGAACCGTGACCATAGTAATGTTTGCAAAAGACAAAAGCAGGAGTCAGCTATGAGAAGTTAGATTATAAAGGAGCAGGGCAGGATGCGAAGAAGATGCCTCCCCGCCCCTTTTCTGGAATCCGGCATCTAAGCTATCGAGGGACGAAGAGGGTGAGCACAAGGAATGTCAACCAAGGTAGAACATCGGAGTTATGAAGAGGCGCTGAGCTGGCTGCGCGAGCGAGGCTTTGATTTACTTGAGGCTCCCGGCATGCAGGGACGCGTGTTCATCAGAAAATATAATGTTTCTGCTGCGCTCCAGAAGAACGGCGACGATGGCGTGAAGATTTTCGCCTATCCCGGTTACTTGATTGGCAGCGAAATTTCCAAGCTGGTTAATCGAGGCTACCAGCAGTTTCTCAAGACCGCCAAAACTGAAGTGCCGGCCACGGCAGATCATTTGAAAGCGCTGCAGCAGTTCACCGAAGAGTTGAAAGAAGGGTTGGGATTGCCCAGTCTCTATAACGAATCTTTGGGCACCGTGAGCGAGTCCTATCACTACGACCGCGTCGAGGACCGCGATAAGCCTGCCGCAAATAAGCCCAAACGCCCATGGGAAGTAGCAGGCGCAAAAGCTGCGATTGCCAAAAAGGGCCGCGGCTAAAAACTCCGTCAGCCGTAAAATTCTTCTATTTCGATTAACCTTTTGC
>CATPBY010000183.1 GCA_955652845.1 uncultured Terriglobales bacterium
CGCTAAGGCCTTCCACCGTGACGTAGGTCACCGCTCCTGCGGGATACATCTCTTCTGCATCGGGCACAAAGAGAAAATTCACCCCTTCTTTCTGCAGCAGCTCACCATCGCGCTCAAATGTGCGCGGATATTTTGCGAAATCCTCACCTGGTCCAAACTGCAGGGGGTTTACAAAGATCGAGACCGCAACCACGTCACATTGTGCTTTGGCAGAGCGCACCAAAGAGAGATGGCCATCATGAAGGGCGCCCATGGTTGGCACCAGACCTAGACGTTGGTTCAACTTGCTCGTCGCGAAAGAGGCAGCGCGCATTTCCTGGATTGTGCGAATGAGGATCATCAAACGGATCGAAGTACGAGGGACAGCTGCTTAAGAAGATCAGCGGCGCATAGCCCGTTTGCGCTCCATCACAGTTTCCAGTGCGGCTCGCGTCTCTTTCGGAAGATGGTAAGACTCGCTGTCCGACGGATACTGGCGCGATATCACGTCTGCACGGAACTCCTGAACGGCATGGGTGATGAGAGCCGCGGCATTCCCATAGCGCCGCACGAACTTGGCCGGCCCATTGAAATTGAGGTTCATGATGTCGTGAAAGACGAGCACCTGGCCGTCACATTCGGGACCGGCGCCGATGCCGATCGTCGGCGTCTCAACTTCTGCCGTGATCATGGCTGCTACCTCACGCGGAATGCCTTCAAGAACAATGAAAGCGACCCCCGCCTGATCCAGCGCGATGGCATCGCGCATAAGCTGTTCGATACCATTGAGCGATTTTCCCTGGACCTTGTAACCGCTCATCACATTGACGGATTGCGGCGTCAGTCCGATGTGTCCAGCCACGGGAATTTCGGCGTCAATAATGCGCCGGATGAGTTCGGCGCGCTTCTCGCCGCCTTCCAGCTTCACCACTTCCACGCCGGATTCCTTAACGAATTTGGCGGCGTTACGCACCGCTTCGTCCGCGCCAACATGATAGGAGCCATAAGGCATGTCCACGACGAGCAATGCATCCTTCACGCCGCGCCGCACGGCCCGCGCATGGTGCAGCATTTCGTCCATGGTGATGGAAAGAGTGTTCTCGTATCCGAGCATCGTCTGGGCGAGCGAATCACCGACCAGCACAATGTCGATCGCCGCCTCGTCAACCAGGCGAGCGCTGGAATAATCGTACGCAGTCAGGCAAGTAATGGGTTGATGCAGAAGTTTTTTTTCGCGAAGAGTAGCGACGGTGATCTTCCGGCGCGGTTCGCCAATCGCGGTGAGACTCACAGTATCCTCCAGTGCCCCTCCGCCCCCGGCGGATAGAGCCTGCCGCATCATTGGGTGATGCTGGAAGCATTGTAGTCGCAAAACCGTTCGTTCGGCGACTTTTAATGTAGACGGGGCATCCTCGCCCGCGTCGGGAGCATGCCACCCGCACGAGCGAAAACCTTACACGAAGTGTCGTAAATGGCAGAAAAAGAAGGCCATTGGGAGCAATGCGTTGCTGTTCACCGCCGAGAGGTTTGCGAATGCCGGCGAGGCCTTGTCCATAGACTCGCTGCCACGGCATGAAAAAGTAGGACCTCGAAAAGCCTGAGAGACGTAGTCAAGTGTGCCATTTGTCGCTATAATACATGCCAAATGGCAAACCTGCGTGCGGTAATACGAGAGCTGGGCGGCCGGCGTACCCTGGGACGAGCTTTGGCGAATGACCGCGATCTCCGGGACGCCATCCGCGAAGGGTTTCCTCACGCCGTGCTGCAGGAACTGATGCGGGCCTCGGGCTTAACTCTGAAAGAACTGGCGAACGCGCTGGACCTGTCGACGCGCAGTTTGCAGCGGCGCCGCCGCGGTCGCCTCGCCCGTTTTGAATCCGATCGCTTATATCGCATGGCTCGGCTGCTCGCCCTGGCGCGCGAAAGCCTGGGTGACGCGGCCCGCGCGACACGCTGGCTGAAACGCACCAACCACTCGTTAGGCGGGGTGGCCCCGATTGCCGCCATCGATACCGAACCGGGCGCTCGACAGGTGGAGGATATCCTGGGGCGAATCGCCTATGGCGGAATTAGTTGATTCGAGTGTTTCGCGTGCTGCGCGCGGCCTATGCGCGCTCTCCCTTCGATGGGGAAGGCTCGTACCGCTACGGCGGGCGCTGGTCAAGTCCGGGTACGCGTCTGGCATATGCTTCCGAACATCAGTCCCTCGCCATGCTGGAGTTCTTTGTGCATCTTGATCCCGAGGACGCTCCCGACGATCTGGTTCTAGCCACCGCAAATATTCCCGACGGCGTATCCCGCGAAGCCACAGAAGCGCGCAAGTTGCCGGCTCATTGGCGAGACGTGCCCGCTCCACCCGCGCTCGCCCAGATTGGCGATGAATTTGTGAAGAAAGCCCAGCACTGCGTGCTGCTTGTACCTTCCGCGTTATCAGAGAATGAAAAGAACTGGCTGATCAATCCGCGGCATCCTGACTTTAAGCAGATTGTGGTCAACGCGCCAGAGCCGCTGCGGTACGATCCGCGGATGCTGCGAAGTCGGCGCACGCCTTAAGCAGAAGATTAAAGCTCATAAACACATCAGGCTGCGCCCGATGGGGCGGCTGTCCCTACGCGAGCATCTCTAGGCGCTGGCGGCTTCCCGGCTGCCCAGCGGAAGGAAATATTGCGTCCCTTTGATGGGAGCTGAAACCTTCCGCAGCAACTCCTGCAAATCTTCGTTGCGCTCCACGAAATCGATCTCTGAGGTGTTGACGATCAGCAGGTCGGACGACGTGTAATGAAAGAAAAAGTGTTCGTATGCTTTAATGACTTCCTCGAGATAGTCTTCGCTGATTGCTTTTTCTTCCGGTGCATTCTTTTTCCTTAAGCGCTTTTTCAGCACGTCGGGCGTGGCTTGCAGGTAAATTACCAGGTCGGGCGTAGGAAGTTGCTCGCGAAAGTAATTGTAATAACGATTGTAGGTATCGAGCTCCTGATCGTTAAGGTTGAGACAAGCAAAAAGTTTGTCTTTCTCGAAGATGAAATCGGTAACGACCGTTTTTTGTGAGCGCGGGCCCAGGTCGAGCGCGTGAAGCTGCTCGAACCGCCGGATGAGGAAAGCAAACTGGGCCTGAAAGCCCGCTCTGGCCTCGCCCTCATAGAAAGCCCGCAAAAAAGGATTGTCATCGGCCTCCATGACGCGCTGGGCATTCAGGCGCTCAGCCATTACGCGCGCCAGCGTGCTCTTACCGACTCGGATGGGGCCTTCCACTGCAATGTAGCGGGGTAATTCGAAAAGGTTGGCCATGGGTTCGAAAGGTTCGCTTGGCAGGATATCCCGGGAGACTCGGGCACGCAATTGAGGAATGAGTTAACAGCTCACGCCTGAATCAGATTGCAGAATTCAGAAGGCAGCTTATGGATCGAACATTTTATTTCTGCCTTCCATTTACAATCTCTCCCATGTTGAGCGCTATTCTCGGCGGGGCCGCGCTTGCCACGGCGATAGGCGCCGCCGGATACCAGACTAAAGCCGCCACCGGCCAGTGGTATGGTCGCACTTTTATCGGATTGAGGCCGGGAACCAAACACCTGGCGTTGACTTATGACGACGGTCCCAATGATCCCTATACCCTGCATCTGTTGGATGTTTTAGCCAAGCACGATGTACGCGCAACGTTCTTCCTGATCGGCCGTTATGCGAAGCACAGGCCCGATATTGTTCGTGAACTGGCGCAGCACGGACATGTGATAGGGAACCACACCCTTACCCATCCTTCATTAATATTTCGGACTCCAGCCCGAATCAGGCGCGAGCTTGCGGATTGTCAGCGTGTGCTGACAGATGCGGCGGGTGAACAGTCAAACCTGTTTCGGCCGCCTTTTGGGGGACGCCGCCCGGCGGTGCTGCGTATCGCGCGTGGAATCGGATTCGATCCAGTAATGTGGAATGTAAGTGGCTGCGACTGGAAAGCGCCCTCGGCTGAATACATTGAACGAAAAGTAACCAGGCAAATCCGGGGCGGCGACGTCATTCTCTTACATGATGGAGGTCATAAGGTTTTTGGCGCCGATCGCTCTCGCACGGTTTCCGCCACCGACCGGCTGATCACGCGCTACCATGGTGAAGGCTATAACTTCGTGACAATTCCAGAAATGATGAGGAAAGCCAGTCCTGGCAATCGAACCTCAGCTTCCGGCTGAGCCGGCCCGAGCGGGAGCGAATGTTCGCTTAGCCGCCGCAATGGTTTTGTGGATGTCATTTTCGGTGTGCGCCGCGCTCAGAAATGCCGCTTCAAACTGCGACGGCGGCAGGTAGATTCCATTGTCCAGCATTGACCGGAAGAAGCGGCGGAAGGTTTCAGTATCGGACTTCGACGCCGAAGCCCAATCGCTGACCGGACCCGCGGTGAAAAACCATGTGAACATTGAGCCCACCCGATTAGCACACACGGGTGTGCCGGCATCAGTGGCCGCTGCGGCAACTCCGTCGACCAATTCGCCCGCGAGTTTGTCCAGGCGAGAATAAATTTCCTGTTTGTGCTGTTGTAAATGACGCAACGTGGCCAGCCCGGCCGCCATGGCTAGGGGGTTGCCAGACAAAGTCCCAGCCTGGTACATGGGGCCAAGCGGGGCAACCAGGTCCATGATCTCGCTTGACCCTCCGTATGCGCCAACCGGTAGGCCGCCGCCAATAATCTTGCCCATCGTGGTCAGATCGGGCCGAATGCCATAGAGTTCCTGCGCTCCTCCGAAGGCCAGACGAAATCCGGTCATGACTTCGTCGAAGATGAGCACTGCATTTTCCCGCTGTGTGATCAAACGCAGCGCGGCGAGATAGCCGCCGGAACCGGGTACGCAACCCATATTGCCCACCACCGGCTCGACGATGACACATGCGATCTGATGTTTGTACTTCGAAAAAGCCAATTCGAGCGAGTCGATGTCATTAAAAGGCAAAGCCAGGGTGAATTGGGTAAATTCTTCGGGGACGCCGGCTGAGCCCGGAATTCCCAGCGTCGCTACTCCAGAACCAGCTTTCACCAGCAAAGCATCAGCATGCCCGTGATAGCAGCCTTCAAATTTGACAATATATTTGCGTTTGGTCGAAGCGCGCGCCAGACGGATAGCGGACATTGTGGCTTCGGTACCAGAATTAACGAAGCGCACTTTCTCCATTCCCGGAAACGCCTGCAGAATAATTTCCGCGAGATCGGATTCTGCGGGCGTGGATGCCCCAAAAGTCGTCCCCTTGCGGGCTGCATTCGAAATTGCGTCGACTACGGTGGGGAAGGCATGTCCGAGAATCAGCGGTCCCCACGAACCGATGTAATCAATGTATTCGTTGCCATCCACGTCCCAGAGCCGGGACCCCTCGCCGCGAGCGATAAAGGGGGGATCAACGCCCACGGCAGCATAAGCGCGCACTGGAGAATTCACGCCGCCGGGGATCATCTGCTCCGCGCGTTTCTGCATTTTGCGCGATAGATCGACTTTGCGCGCCAGGAAAGACCTCCCACAGCAGACACACTAATATAGCAGTGACCGGACTACCCCGAGCAGTTATCCCCGCGTGGTCACTCCGCCAGTTTGGTGTTTCCGCAGAATGTTCCGGCTCCGGCGGCCCAGAATCACGGGCGTGTATAGCCTCGAAAATTCATGTGATTTTCATTTCCCTGCAACCTGGTTGAAACATGTGCTGGGTATGATTTCGACAGTGACATGCCCTTCTAACCGGGAGGGTTCAGGACAGCC
>CATPBY010000184.1 GCA_955652845.1 uncultured Terriglobales bacterium
AAGGTGTCTCGTCGAGGAAGCGTTGAATACCGTAGGGATTTCTGAGGCTGCGGAGTTTGCGGAGTTCGGCTGGGGTGAAGCGGTTTTTGGCGTCGGCCATCGTTGTCTGCAGTTTAGACGAAGAGCCGGAAAAAAACGTTTTACCAGCGAGGACACAAAGTAGATGGTTCGAGCTATTGGAACAGTTCTGCGACTTCTCCTGGGGTGTCCACGACGACATCCGGCGGGGCCTCGCACAAAGTGTGGGGGGCGAAACCGTAGGTTACGCCGCAGGTCCAGATTCCAGCATTGCGGCCGGTGACCACATCCACTGACGAATCTCCGATGATAATGGCTTCTTGTGGATGCGTCTGCGTCTGTTGCAGCAAGGTGCGGGCTCCCAGCGGGTCAGGCTTCTTGGTGGGGAAGCTGTTGCCACCGTAAACGTGGACAAAGAAATCGGCGAGCCCCAGTGCTTCCACGATAGCGCGGGAAGGATGCACCGGCTTATTAGAGAGAACGGCCATCAGGCGGCGGACGCCGTTCGAGTTGCGGATGGCCGCAAGCGTCTCGGGAATCCCATGGTAGACGTGGGTGTGGTCAAGCTTGTGAACGCGATAATAAGCAAGAAAGTACTCCAGCGCCGTCTTCACTGAGAGGTCATCTTTTGGATCGCCTAATGCCCGCCGGATCAGCATGGGTGCGCCATCCCCCACATACGAGGCCACCACATCATCGGGCAATTCAGGGTGTTTGAAGTGCCTGAGCGTGGCGTTGACTGAATGTACCAGGTCCAGGCGAGAATCGATTATGGTCCCGTCAAGATCAAAGATGATCAGCCTGATCTTGTGAGCATCGAACTGGCGATGGAACTTGATCATACGAGGATGTTAGCGACGTTCGCCAGGCTCACGCTTATTTTCCACCTACCGTCATTCCAGTATATTCGCCACCCCCTGTAAGGATTTACAATGCCACCTGCAAGTCTCCACTTGCCAGCAGGGAAACGGATGGCGACGACAAAGACGGAGCCCAAACCGGCTACTTTGGCCGATAGCGAGATCAAACGATCGAGCCAGACCTATGAGGGTCTCACCCGCCAGCAACTGGTGGAAGCTTATCGCATCATGTTCACCTCCCGGCGCATTGACGATCGGGAGATCATGCTCAAGCGTCAGCAAAAGATCTTTTTTCAGATCTCCGGCGCGGGACATGAAGCCGTCGGCGTGGGCGCGGCGTTTGCTCTGAAAGCCGGTTACGACTGGTTCTACCCTTACTACCGCGATCGCGCCTTATGCCTGACTTTGGGTGCAACTCCCTACGAGATGTTTTTGCACGCCATGGGTGCAGCGGAAGATCCCAGTTCGGGCGGAAGGCAGATGCCCTCGCACTGGAGCTATCCCGGGCTCCACATCGTTACCGGATCTTCACCTACGGGAACACAAATTCTTCAGGCCGTGGGCTGCGCCGAGGTTGGCCGTTATCTGACTGCGCATCCTGAGGCGGTTCAAAAGTCCCGCGGCGATTACCGCCAGTTTAAAGATGTGGTCTTCCACCCAGACGAGGTGACCTATGTCTCGCTTGGTGATGGCACCACCAGCGAAGGCGAATTCTGGGAAGCACTGAACTCCGCGTCTAACAAACGCCTTCCGCTGATATTCGTGGTGCAGGACAATGAATACGCCATATCAGTGCCGGTGGAAGTTCAAACTGCAGGGGGAAACATCTCGCGACTGGTTGCTGGTTTTCCCAACTTCCACTTCGAGGAGATTGACGGAACGGACCCGGTAGCCAGTTATGCAGCATTTATCCGATCGGTTTCATATTGTCGCGCGGGGAACGGCCCGGCATTTGTTCACGCGCACGTCATTCGGCCATACTCGCATTCCCTCTCGGACGACGAGCGCCTCTATCGTCCTGATGCTGAACGCCAGCGTGATGCCGCGCGTGATCCTATTTCACGCATGCAGATGTTTCTTATCCGGGAAGGCATTCTGGATGAAAAAGGCATCAATCACCTGGAAAAACAGGTAGACGACGGTTTGCAGGAGGCGGTGGACCAGGCACTCAAAGCGCCCGCACCCGCGCCAGATACGGTTACTCGTTTTGTATACTCCCCCGATCTCGATCCCACGTCGTCTTCTTTTTCGACGGAACCCGTGGCCGCCAAAGCAGAAGCGCCGACGGCAGATGGCAAGAAGCTCGCGCCCAAGACCATGGCTGATTTGATTAACGCTACGCTGCGCGACGAAATGCGGCGCGACGAGCGCATTGTGATCTTCGGCGAAGACGTCGCCGACTGCAGCCGCGAACAGTATCTGCAGCAAAAAAGCGTGAAGGGTAAAGGCGGCGTTTTTAAGCTGACTGCCGGGCTGCAGTGTGATTTCGGATCGGACCGGGTGTTTAATTCTCCGCTGGCCGAGGCCAATATTGTCGGCCGAGCCACCGGTATGGCGACGCGCGGATTAAAGCCCGTGGTCGAAATCCAGTTCTTCGATTACATCTGGCCGGCGATGATGCAACTACGCAACGAGCTGCCCCTGATTCGCTGGCGGTCGAACAATGGCTTCTCCGCCCCCTGCGTGATCCGGGTTGCGATTGGAGGATACCTGACCGGCGGCGCCATCTATCACTCCCAGTGCGGCGAGAGCGTGTTTACGCACATCCCTGGATTGCGGGTGGTATTTCCTTCTAACGCGCTCGATGCGGCGGGGCTGCTGCGGACCGCCATTCGTTGTGACGATCCGGTTCTTTTCCTCGAGCACAAACGACTGTACCGTGAAACTTATGGCCGTGCATCCTACCCGGGGCCGGATTACATGGTGCCTTTCGGCAAGGCGAAAATCGTTCAGCCCGGCACTGATCTTTCGATGATCACATACGGCGCCGTGGTACCGCGGGCTCTGCAAGCGGCGCAGAAGCTGGAACGCGAGCACGGGGTGAAAGTCGAGCTGATTGACCTGCGTTGTTTGAATCCCTTTGACTGGGAGACCATTGCGGCTTCCGTGAGCAAAACGAATCGTGCACTCGTCGCCTATGAGGACACGTTGAGCTGGGGATACGGGGCCGAGATCGCCGCCCGTATCGCTGATCAGATGTTTGACCACCTGGATGCGCCGGTGCGGAGAGTAGCCGCGCAGGACACTTATGTGGCCTATCAGCCTATCCTGGAGAACGCTATCCTGCCCCAGGTCAGTGACCTTTTCCGCGTGATGAAAGAGCTGGCGGAATATTGAGATCTAGTTAGAGGCTTCCCACTTCTCGCACCAACGGTCGCGAGAAATGGGCTTCCGGCTTTTGGCTTATTACTTCTTCTCTGGGGTTTTTTCCTGACCCTTATCCTGGATCGAGAGTAACTCCACTTCAAAAATCAGGGTTGCGCCGGGGCCGATATCAGCGCCCGCGCCACGGTCTCCGTAGGCCAGGTCGGCAGGAATGAAGAGCTGCCACTTCGATCCAACGGGCATCAGTTGAAGGGCCTCCGTCCACCCTTTGATGACGCCAGCTACGGGAAACGTCGCTGGCTGGCCGCGCTTATACGAACTATCAAACTCTGTGCCATTAATCAGGGTGCCTCGATAGTTGCAGACCACGGTATCGCTGGCACTGGGTTTGGGGCCGCTGCCCGCTGTTAAAATCTTGTATTGTAGACCGCTTGGCAATGTCACCACGCCATCTTTCGTTTTGTTGGCCGCAAGAAATGCATCCCCTTCTTTTTTGTTGGCTGCGCCTGCCTGTTGCATCTTTTCCTGCTGTTTCGCGCGAACCTGAGCCTGTGCCGCCGTCAGTGTGGCTCTCGCCTCCTCGTCGCTGAGCAGGGTCTTGCCGCCTGTAAGGGCGTCTTTCAGGCCCCGAGCCTGCAGGTTTGGATCTACTTCGACGGACTGCTGGTGCAGATTCTTTCCGAGATTCATCCCCAGGGCATAGCTGAACTTATCTTTTTGGCTTTTCAGGCTAAGGGGGGCTCCGGCGGGTTTTCTTGCAGCCGTTGCTGACCGGGGTTTTGCCGCAGGCGCAGCTGGGGCTGTTGCCGGCGGGGTTTGCTGCGCGGTAGAAAAGCTGCTGAAAAGCAGCAGCGTCAGGGAGGAAACAGTTGCTGCCAATGTATAGGATTTTCGCATGGGTCTATTGTCACATTGCTCCAAC
>CATPBY010000185.1 GCA_955652845.1 uncultured Terriglobales bacterium
CCGCCGCCTGGAATCCCAGCGGATACCTCTATAACGCGATTGATCAGGTAAAGATCAGTGTGGAATGAAGCCCTCAACAGGTTTGCCGTGCGACATTCAGTGTGGACCGTCGCGCTGGTGTTTCTGACCGGCGTGCCGCTTTGGCCGCAATCTCCCGAATTGCCTTCGGGCCCTGCGCAAGGCAAAGTTCGCACTGCGTGCCTGGAGTGCCACGAATCCCGCATTATTCTACAGCAACGCCTGAGCAAGCCTGCGTGGGGCAGGGAAGTCGACAAAATGATTAAATGGGGGGCAGTCGTCGACGCCGCCGATCGCGATGCTTTCATAGATTATCTCAGCGCGAATTTCCCTCCCGAAAAACCCGATGAACCTATGCCGCGCACGCTGTCCCCCAGAAAACGCAGTCATTGAAGCCAACGGCAGAGCGTTGAATCATCCTATTCTTCTATTCACGGGAAGCCGTTCCGCAAGCTTGCAAAAGCCTCTGCTAGAATCCGATTGAATGCTCCGCACAGCCACATGGGAGGGATTCAGTTGGCCATTCTAGTTGTCGGAGGCGCGGGATACATCGGCAGCCATGCTGCGCGTGTACTGAAGCGCCGCGGCTACGAAGTCATCATTTACGACAATTTGTCGACTGGCCACATGGCTCTGGCTGAAGGCTTTGAGTTGGTCGTCGCCGACATTTCCGATTCCGCCAGCCTTGCCAAGGTGCTCGGCCGCGTCGACGCCGTCATGCACTTCGCCGCTCACGCCTACGTCGGCGAATCGGTCGTGAATCCGAGGAAATATTTTCAGAATAATGTGCTGGGTGGGCTGACACTACTGCACGCTGTCCTGGATTCCGGCGTGCGCAAGTTCATTTTCTCCTCCACCTGCGCGGTTTACGGCATTCCTGCCAGGGTTCCCATCACCGAAGACACGCCACGGTCCCCGGTCAATCCCTACGGAATTACCAAGTTGGCTCTGGAACATGCGCTCGAGGCCTACAACCATGCCTACGGATTGCGTTTCGTAAGCTTCCGCTATTTCAATGCCGCCGGCGCGGATGAAGATGGAAGGGCGGGCGAGAACCACATACCTGAAACCCATCTGATTCCATCGGCTTTCGAGGCTATCCGCGGGGAGCGGCCGTCGCTGGAGATCTATGGAGACGACTACCCTACTCCCGATGGCACTTGTATCCGTGATTACATTCACGTGAATGACCTTGCCGAAGCGCACGTTCTGGGCCTGGAATATCTTTCTCAAGGAAATTCAGCGAAGCTGAATTTAGGAACCGGCCGCGGCTACTCGGTGCGGGAGATTATCTCGACCATCGAGAGCGTGACCGGACAAAGGGTCCCTACGCGCATCAGCCCCCGGCGTGAGGGCGATCCGGCGGAGTTGGTGGCCGACCCTCGCCGTGCCGAAACGCTGCTTCGATGGAGGGCTAAGCGCTCGCTGGAAGAAATCGTTGCCACCGCGTGGAACTGGGCCCAGCAGAATTCCGCAGCTCTGAAGAGGACATAAGAGGCAGAGCGCTATCGACCCAGCGTCCTAGGAGGCTGGAGGGCGCTACGATAGCGCTGCCTTTTTTACCCAACTGAACAGAAGCCTAGGCGCATACGCGCACTATTCCTAGTGCATTGTCGGGCACCTCGAACAAGCCTTGTCACCCCACTCCGGCGCGAGAAATCAGAGGATGCGCAGCCCGGCTTAAAGCAATCTCCAAATCTTCCAGGTGACGTTCTTCGGTCAGATAGCTGATGACCATCATGCGGATCACGCTGCGGCCATTCACCACAGTTTCCGAAATCCAGCGCTGGCCGTCGTTCGTGACTTCGTCCACGATACTGGCATGTGCGGCGCTCAGTTGCCGCGCCGTGATCCCAGGCGATTTGAGCCGAAAGTTAACAATCGGCAGGGTGGGGGAGACTTCCAGTTCAAATTCCTTCGAAGCCTCCACCCAGGCGGAAAATTTTCTCGCCAGATCTAACTGACGGTCGATCAGTTCCGCATAAGCCTTGCGCCCGTGGACCCGCAGCGTGAGCCAGAGTTTGAGAGAGTTCATGCGCCGCGACCATTGTGTGCTGATGCGGGCGTTGTCGGGTAAGTTTGCGCCTGTGGCTTTAGGCATGTAAGGTGCTTTCACCGCGAAGGCCTGCTCCAGACTTTCCGGATGGCAGGTCAGGATAACGCCGGCGGCGAATGGGACTGCGAGCCACTTGTGTGGATCGATGGTAAGCGAATCTGCAAGCTCAATTCCGCGTACCAGGTCGCGATGAGCGTCGGAGAAGATGGCTGCTGCCCCGTACGCTCCGTCTACATGCAACCAGAGGTCGTGGCGGCGACAGATTTCCGAAATCGCTGTGAGGTTATCCACGACGCCGGAGTTGGTCGTTCCGGCGGTAGCTACGACGCAGAATGGCTTTTTCCCGGCCGCGGTATCCGCGCGGATGGCCTCTTCCAGATGCGCGGGATCGAGCTGTAATTTTTCATTGACAGAAATCCTCCGCAACCCCTTTCGTCCGATGCCCAGCAGGCCTGCCGATTTATCCAGCGAGTGGTGCGACTCGGTGGAGGCATAAACTGTAGGCTGGCCGCCGATCGAAGCCACGCCCTCTTCAATTGATCCTGGAAACCTGGCGGCCAGAGCCACAGCCATCCCGCTGAAGTTGGCTTCATTACCTCCGCTGGTAAAAGTCCCGTTGAATTCACCTGGCCAGCCGACCCGCCCGCCAATCCACTGAACGGTTTCAAGCTCTATCTTGGAAGCCAGCTGAGAGCGCGCCAGAGTGGCCAGTTGCGGGTTAAGGGCCGCGACCAGCGCCTCGCCGAGCACTCCCATGTAGGTGGGCGTGGGATTCATCAGTCCAAAATAATTGGCGCTGGAAACATGGAATCCCTGGTTCACCATCTCGCGGCATAGTTCATCGAGCACCTGGGCGGCATCCTCACCCCATTCTGGCAGCGGATCGTGAAGCGCTCCATAAGTGCGCTGGGCGGCGGGAAGCTGTACCGGCCGATCCGAAAGAGAAGAGAAGAAAGCGTCGATGTGATCGATGAGCCGATATCCCAGCTTGCGGCGAGTTGCAGAATCGAATTCGAAAATCATAGCCAGATTCGATGTCAGCTTAGAAAAAAGGGAGCGGACAATCTATCCGGAAGTTGCGATCAAAACACTATTCCCGGTGCAGTGCCGGGCAGGTCGAGCGCAGAGCTTAGAGCCGGATATCGGGATCACGTCGTTCAGGCTGTTTCGTTTTTAAAGTCTTCTGGATCTTCTGCGGCGAAACCCTTCTCGGGCCTCAATAACGGAAATAAGATCACGTCGCGAATCGTGTGCGAGTCGGTCAGCAGCATGGCCAAGCGGTCCACGCCCAGGCCGACTCCGCCCGCCGGTGGCATACCATAGGAGAGCGCCCGAATGTAGTCTTCATCCATCTGGTGAGCTTCTTCATCACCCCGCTCACGTTCTTTTAGTTGCGACTCGAAACGCCGGCGCTGGTCTTCCGGATCATTGAGCTCGCTGAAGCCGTTGGCGATTTCCATCTTGCCCACAAAAATTTCCCAGCGTTCGGTCCAGTCCGGCTCATCGGGCTTCTGCTTCGATAGCGGCGAGACAGCGGTAGGGAACTCAGAAATGATGGTCGGCTGGATGAGTTGTTCTTCAGCAACTGCGTCAAATAAGCCTGCAATAGTCTTACCTGCAGGCTCTTTGGGGTCGTAGGCGATATGCCGGTGTGCTGCGTTGAACCGTTGCACGAGGCTTTTCACCGACTGCTGCGAAGTGAAATCTGAAATCTCGGGCTTGGCTCCTGCCGCTTCAGGCCAATAATGGATGATGGCATCCCGCATGGTCATACGCCGCCAGTTTGGTCCCGCCCAGTCGATCTCATCCTCACCCCATTTTGTCCTGGTTCCTCCGGTCACGTCCTTCGCCGCTTGCTCGACGATCTGCTGGGTAAGGTCCATCACGCCGCGGTAGTCGGTATACGCCTGGTAGAACTCGAGCATGGTGAATTCGGGATTCCACCTCCAGCCCAGGCCTTCATTGCGGAAGTTACGGTTAATCTCGTAGACCCGGTCGAACCCGCCGACGGTGAGTCGCTTGAGGTAGAGTTCCGGCGCGATACGGAGGTAGAGGTCCATGTCCAGAGTGTTGTGGTGGGTAACAAACGGCCGCGCCACGGCTCCGCCCGCTATGGGCTGCATCATGGGCGTTTCAACCTCCACAAATCCTTGCGCTTCCATCGAACGCCTTAAAGACTGCACCAGCTTGCCGCGCTTGAGAAAGACCTCCCGTACTTCAGGGTTCATCACCAGATCAACGTAGCGCTGGCGGTAGCGCAGTTCGACGTCGGTCAGGCCATGCCATTTTTCCGGCAGCGGCAGCAGGTCCTTGGAGAGGAATGTAATCTCGTCAACGTGCACACTGAGCTCGCCGGTTCGGGTGCGGAACAGATACCCGCTCACGCCGACGTGGTCTCCCAGATCGAGCAATTTGTACAGCTCGAAGCCCTTGTCGCCCACCGCGTCTTTCTTGATGTAGATCTGCAGTCTTTGTCCGCCTTGCTGCAGGTGCGCAAATCCAGCTTTGCCCATGAGCCGGATGGCCATGATTCGCCCTGCGATCTTCACATTGACTCGCGAACCTTCCAGCCCATCGGCGGTTTTATCCGAGTACTCCGCCAGAATTTGGGAAATAGTGTGGGAAAAATCGTACTTCCGCGGATACGCTGGCTGACCCAAAGCTTCGATCTGCTTGAGTTTTTCGCGCCGCAATTGGTAGATATCGTCGTCGAGTGCCAAGAATTTCCTTTACTTGCCAGGATTACGATCTCGCATGAGAGAGCGTCTGGAGAATATGGAAACTGATTATAAACAAAGGTTTATAAAGCCGCCGTGGTTCGCCCTGGGCGTTAAACTCAGGCGCTAAAACCTGAGGGCAAAAACTCCAAGGCAAAAAAAAGGAGCCACCCTCTCGGGCGGCCCCTATTGAAGGACTAGGCAATCAGTCTATTGAGGACCGGCTGCTGTCACCACCGCGTTGATGAACTCCAACCCTTTCGGAGTTCCGAGACCGGTTACATTGTCCCAGCCAGGACCGGTTGTGAGCGACGAATCTGTGCCGAATGTCAGAACAAACCATCGGGTTGAAAAGGGACTGTTGTAAAGCGCGCTGACAAAGCTCTTGGTGTTTTCCAGTGGAGCCGCCAGGGCGCCCGCGCCTTCGTGAATGATTTTAGGTGGCGCGGGTGGTGTGTTGGGGATGGTGATAACCCCGGTAACGTTATTCGGCGAGCCTATCTGCCGAATATCGCTGATGGCGCCAGCGGGCAGCTCGTAAAGCAGTGGCGCAGCCTCGCCAATCGGCCCGCCCCCGGCAGCTTCGTTCGCCAGCGCCCAGAAAGCCGAGAACATCGGACAGGAAAGACTGGTGCCGCCGAAC
>CATPBY010000186.1 GCA_955652845.1 uncultured Terriglobales bacterium
CCGATATGCCGATGGTAAAGGCGTCGCGCAAAACTATCAGGAGGCAATGACATGGTTCTCGAAAGCTGCTGAAAACGGCTATAACAACGCCCAGTGGAAGCTCGGGCTAGGCTATATCAAAGGAATCGGAGTGCCACATGATGAGCACAAGGCAGCGGTATGGTTCAAACGAGCTGCAAACCAGGGCGACGTCCGAGCCCAGCGTGCTCTCAGCGATCTGTACTTGAGCGGTCGAGGAGTTCCAAGAGATTACGTACGTGCGTACACGTGGGCCAGTATTGCTACAGCATCGCGAGGAGACGATAGCGATCGAGTGAGCGTCATAGGATCTCGGATGACAGCGGCCCAGATTGCGGAGGCCGAGCGACGGATATCCATTTGGTGGACTCTCCAGATGCGAATCCCGGCCAGTGCGCAGAAAACTGCCATGCCATATGTATTAGACAAGGGAAGATAGTTCTCTTGTGATTGTTAGCGTCCGATCCCCTTATTCGCCGATCTGCGGAGTCCATCAGACTGTCTCAAAATCGCTTACCGATCGAGCAGCGTTACAAATATCGGCTTTGCTACTTGCCCTGACGTGTTAAAAGGACACGGTGCCAGGCCTTATTGGAACGCTGGGCCTGGTTCCCTTTGATGTAACGAAAGAACCGGACTTGCCCACGTTCCTTCCAATAATATGCTTCGTAAGAGTCAATCCCCATCCCCGAACGCATAGAACTAAAAAAGATGTGTTGTGCGGGATTGACAACGATCCCCACGTGCCCGCGCCAAACGACCAGGTCTCCAGGCTGGGGATCAGCGACTCGCTCAAAATTCGGGGTTCCGAGGTAGAGATCCGAAGAGCTGGCGTAGCCGTAGGGAAAGCCAGCGCGACTATATATTGCATGTACGAGGTGAGAACAATCACGCTTGGCACGAAGGTGAACGCTGGAGTCGAGCGCGCCAGCAATCACTGCTAGGCCGTCATCCAGGGTCAATGTCTGAGACGCTACTTGACCTGAATCTTCGCCAATATCCTCGACGATTTCATACTTTTTGATGTCCCGTTGTGCTGCCGATGCGAAGGAAGCATGTTCCAGCAACATCAGAACTGCAATCGCGTGTTTCGCGCGAAATTCCATAGTTTGCTATTGTGACGCGAAGGTAGGGTACGAGGCAGGTTACCTCGGTGCTACTGCCGCGAGCCGGAGGGATCAACAAAAATGGTGTCTCTGTTGCGAGGACTGCTGTAAGAACAGAATCCGAATGGGCGGGGGCAGAAACCGCATTGCATGGGCGTCGCCGAGCGCGTATCTGGGGATGCAGATTACCAGCCGCTAAAAGCCGTAGGAGATACCGAAGGCGAATTGATGTCGAGCCTGCAGATTCACGCCTGGCATGATAGTGCCGGCTGCCTGGGCGACACCGAAGTCAATCGTGAGCTTCGGGGATTCCACTCCCCAGCCTCGGAGCGGAAGGGCTCCCGACGGTATGATCCGCACCGCATAGGTGAGCGTGGTGGGTATGACTGCGCCGGGGAGGCCTTCAATCTTTCGCGGCTGCTGCATCACTTCAGAGCCCAGGAGTATGGTGCTCCTTCCCGGGCCGGTGAAGGCAAATCCGAATGCACCGAATCCCCGGCCGTAATAACCCGGGGCATTGCCCGCCAGCCCCAGCAGCGAGGCATTGGTAGTTTTGAACCCGGCATTAAATACTAACGGCAGTTTGCGGATGCCTGTAAAGGTCTTGCTGGCGACGACGTAGAAGTCCTGATTGTTAGTGTCCTTGCCTTGAATTACGCCGCCTACATTGCGCACTCCGGTTCGCGCCACGAAGCCAACCGACACGGCCGGCAACAGGCTTCGTCGTTCTCTGATCAGATTCAGTTTGCCATGAACGATGTTGAAGCGGCCGCTCCACAGGCTGCTGAGGCCCGCAGTGTTGCCATCCTGGTGAAGGCTGGATGTGTATCCGAACTCCAGCCGGTTGAAAGCCCCCATGCTTATCGAGATCTGATGAAATCTGCCGAGGACCGGGCCGGCATCCAGGAAATGATAAGAGACCGCCGGCAAACTGAGCGGGGCGGAGCCAGTTGGGACAGAGTAGGCCAGCGGGGTAATGAACACGCCATCCTGTCCTTCCCAATTAAGGCTCTGAGCCGAAGCGGCGGTACTACTGACCAGGGACCCCGCAATAGTCAGCAGCGCAGCCGCCATGGCGTACCTGATTCCTCCCGTGACTGAAACCAATTTGGCGTGATGTGATTGGTTACGCATGATGCACTCCTGAGTCTCGGAATATCTCAACGCGTTTTGCTGTTGTCTGCCACTTCAGCGAATCGCCAGAGCTTGATAGTGCCGTCCTCGCCTCCCGAGGCCAGCCAATGTCCGCGCGAATCGAACGCGACGGTATAAACCGGCTGCTCATGGCCGGACAGAGTTTGCACTTCCCGTCCGGTCGCCACTTCCCATACTTTGACCGTCTTGTCCCAACTGCCTGAAACTAGCCATCGGCCGTCAGGGCTGAACGCTACGCTGGTTACAACATTTCCATGTCCCGTCAGAGTATGGATTTCGCGTCCGCTTTCAACATCCCAAAGCTTTACCGTCTTGTCACCGCTGGCCGACGCCAGCAGGCGCCCGTTGGGACTGAAAGCAACTGCATAAATCGATTTTCGATGACCGCTCAGTTTTTTCAGCGGTTCGCCACTTGCGAGATTCCATATTCGTAGAGTTTTGTCATCGTCTCCCGAAGCGAGCAGGCGGCCATCAGGACTGAATGCGATGTAGATGACCCTGCGCCGGGATGCGGTGAAGTCACGCACCTTGCTGCCGCTGGCGACGTCCCACACCCGCACCGTCTTATCGTCTACTCCCGTCGCCAGCAATCGGCCATCGGGACTGAAAGCGATGGAATATACCCAGTTGCTGCCCAACGGTCCCAGAGGCTTGTCGCTTGCGAGCGTACGCACCTCCTCGCCACTGGCGGCGTCCCGCAGGGAAACACTGTTAGCAGAATTTTCTGTGGCCAGCCAACGTCCGTCCCGGCTGAATGCCAACGCCTGAATCTCTTTATTCTTTCTGGCAATGGAGCTCAATTGTTCGCCAGTGGACGCCTCCCAGATCTTGACGGTTTGGTCCCAGCTGCCAGTGGCAAGCCGCTCTCCATCAGGACTGAATGCCATGGTGGTCACCCAGCCAGTGTGGCCCTTCAGGGTGTGTTGCAGGGTGAAATCGGAAGGGAGGCACGGGCGGAAACGCCTGGCGCCGGAATCGCTGGCGCGGCTGCAATCATCGGCGCACTTGTGGGAGGACTCGAAATCGGCAACTGAAATGGTTCGAGTTTGGCGGTAACAGTAGAGGTTTTGTCGGACTTTACTTCGATACTCTGATCGTGATCCTGATAACCGTTCAACGTTAAATGAACACGTTGTTGGCTAGGCGCAACCGTTGATATTCTTTCCTGACCACCCAAACCAATTGCGCCAGTAAAACGATTATCGACGAACATCTGCGTCCCGCTGGGCGCTCCTTCAATGACGAGCGTTGATGAAGGCGGAGTGATGACCTTTCTTACGAGATCTATCTCGATGACCGTTTTTGAGTCGGGGTGCCTGGCCGCGGGTCGGGACGGAAGATCAGTGTTTTTGCGGTTCAGAGTCTCAACGGTACGTAGATTGCCAGCGGGTATTTTCTTAGACCTGTGATGGGAGAGTACAAAGAAGACGGAGAGGAAAAGAAGAGAAAGGGCCGATCCGGCAGCGAGCGACGCGCGTGCATTGAGCCGCCAAGGGATACCAAGAGTGACCTGCGCAGAAACGGGCTGTCCCGCTTCATCCCATGTAGTGATCTGTGGTGAATCGATCAGACGCTCCTGAGGACTGCTGACAGGGCGCAGTTGGACTTCCGGATCCTCGGCAAGTGAGAACACAAGCGTTGCGGCTGGTGCGATGCTACCCCGTGTAACCGCTAGCTCAGGCTGCGCCGCGTGTGGAGCCGAGATGGAAGTCAGCGACTGGGCGATGCGTTGCAACGAGACAATAGGAGCCGTATGAAAGGCGAAGGGAGTGGAAGAGAACACCAAAATTACGCCAAGAACTGAGCCTTGTCCGAGGATCGGAACCGCTAGGGCAGACCTCAAGTGTAAACTCCTCGCGATCGGCGGCCGAATCCGTGCATCATTTTCGGCGTCTTCACATTGCACCACCTGACCAGTTTCAAAACATTCTCTGGTAAACCCGGACTCAGACGTCAGTTGCGAGCCAACAGGCGGGGCCAGACCTAGACTGGCTCGGCACACCAAACCCTGTGCGTCGCGCAGAACAACAGCCGCACCATGGGCCCGCGTTAGCCGGAATACCTGTTCGACGACCTTATTTAAGACGGCGGATATTGGCTCCTCGGCTTGTTCAGTTATCGCCCTCTCTGGTTCGGGTATTTCTCGGTTCAGATTTGCTCTTAGCATTTGGCGGTCCCCGCCTCGCCACGACCATGTCTTCGATTGTGTCCTGACCGGGAGTTATCGTGGCTGCAACAACCGGTGTACGTCTAAGAACGCTCCTCCCGCTTCCATGGCTGGAAACAAAAAGAGACGCGCCCCTTGCTAAACGATGCTGAATATTACGGGGTAGTAACTGACTGGTCAATTAAGTAAATTTTTAAAAGTGAGTAGTCAGAAGTAACTAGTCGGCTTGTTTTGTACCAAAAGGCTTGTGCTGAACGGATATGGTCGTTTGTGCGGCTTTCAAAATCTCCGACAACGTCGCAGCAAATGACATTACATAGGGGACGGGCCATTTACTCGGGTCTGTTCTATAGTGTTGCGATTGTCGAGAACGGAAGGAGGCGGTTATGCGTAGCCCTCTCGTATTCTTTTTCTGCCTATTCTGTTTGGTAATTCCCCTTCCAGCCCAGCATGAGCACGCCACCGCCGCGCGAGGCCAGGTGATGCAGCACCCAAGTTCCGAAACCGAGGAAATCGGGTGGGTGCCACGTGAGATTTTAGACCGTCCAGTCACGTTGCACGATGGCCTAGGACCGGTACATGAGAAAGTAACGACATCCTCACCCGAGGCGCAAAAATACTACGACCAGGGTCTCGCCTATTTGCATTCGTATGTGTGGATCGAAGCGGCGCGTTCGTTCAACCAGGCGCTTCGCCTCGATCCCAAGATGGCCATGGCGTATTTGGGCCTGAGCCGAACCTACTCCGGCCTGACTGACCCGAAGGCTGCCTTGGAAGCGCTGGAAAAGGCGCAGGTGCTGGCACCATCGGAGCAGGAGTGGGAGCGACAGCGCATCCAATTGCGGGCGCGACAGCTAGACGCCATCGACGACATTGACAACCAGGCCAAGCTCGAATCGTACCGCAAGGCTCTAGATGCAGAGCTGAAAACCCGTCCGAACGATATCGAGCTGCTGTTAATCCGGGGCAATGCTGAGGAAAGTTTCGCCTCCGGCCGGGGACAGTTCGGGTTGCCCACCGCGGTCCCATTCTACGATCGGGTAGTCAAACTTCAGGCCGACAACCCTGCAGCGCACCACTACCTAGTTCATAACTACGAAAACCTGGGGATGCCGGAAGAGGCAGTCAAGCACGGAGAAGCTTATGCTCGCGTGACCCCCAACATTGCGCATGCCCAGCACATGTATGGACATGACCTGCAGAAGGTCAACCGCAATAGCGAGGCCGTAATCCAATTCCAAAAGGCTCAGCAGATCGAGGAAGCCTACTATCGCGAAGAGCACATTGATGTGAGATACGACTGGCACCACATCCACAACTTGGATCTGATGTCCATCTCGCACGCCTTCATGGGTCAGATGAAAGCCGCTGAAGCAATGTGGCGCGAGGCATTCGCAGATCCGCCTACAAGCGGGTTATGGGAAGCCTATCAGGCCAAATGGCCGGAATTTCTCCTGGAACGTGGGCGCGCACAGGAAGCCCTACTGGCCGCACAGAAACTTAGCGCTGGCCGTTGGCCAGTTGGCCGCACTATGGGTTATATCCTGGCAGGCCGTGCATACGTACACCTCCATCAGCTTGACAACGCTGATGCCGAGGTAGCTGCCGCGGAGAAAGAAGCCGCACAGATCGAGGAGGTAGATCCTGAGCCGTTGCTGCCACATCCACGAATCTATCCTGTTTTCCCGCTGCTACTGCTGAAAACTGAGCTGGCTCTGCGGCGTGGCAACGAAGGAGCCGAACCCGCCATGCGGGATCTCCTGCTCAAGGCCAAAGAACACTTCCGCCAGGCCGACTCTACCGACAGCCTATTTCTGATGCAGTTGGTTGCCGAGGATTGCCGGAGCTTGAAGAAGTGGGATCTGGCCGAGTTCGCATCCGAACAAATGTTGGGTTTCGACGCCAACTATGCCGGTGGCCATTATGAAATGGCGATGGTCAAAGTGCAGACCGGCCAGGCAGGGGCGGCCCGGCCCGAACTGGAAAGGGCCATCGAACTGTGGAAGAACGCGGATCCTGATTTGGACGAGCTTCGGCAAGCAAAACAGCATCTGACAGCGCTAAGAGATGTAACCCAAAAGTGAGTGACTTGCACTGAAAACTGGCATTGACAAGGATGAAGCAACTGTTTAGCTTGGCACGCGTCGACGGCAGAAAGGGTTGGCGAAATAAAACGTTGCCGATCCGGCGTAGGCCGGGTGATTTTGCTCGGAAGGGCAACCGACGAGCTACCAGACCCGAAAAAACCGACAGTGATCACACCAAAGGCTGTGACGGTGGATGCATCGTCGCTATCGGCTAGAGCATAACCAAACTCACAGCCTTGATCTTTTTATCCGATGTGAGTCTTCAGCGAGATCCCCGGTGAAGGAACAACTCGAACGACTCGTGTGGCAGATGTATAAAGGCGGGATTAGATATTCCGAAGCAGTACGCGAATTCGAGCGAACTTTCTTGGCTACGGTTCTGCGAGAGCACAATGCAAATCAGGTCAGAGCGGCAACCCAATTGGGTATGCATCGCAACACTTTGAGACGCCAAATTAGCAAGTTAGAATTAGACGTCAAGAAATTGCGTGTCGCTCGCCGCCGCCCGCCCTTGAGAGCACAAATCCCGGTCGGGCCGACGAGGGCAAAAGCAACTTAGCGGCAACTCGACGAGCGCCGGTGGGTAGAAATTTCCGACAATTTCACTAGTCAGCTGTCGGCCATTGTTTTCACGCTACCCTTGGCTTTTTCTGTTCCTCATTGCGCTGAACTGCCTTCGGGTCGTGGCGTTGCAGCAGTCGCTCGATGCGCTGGATCGTGCGGTGTAGTTGGCGGATCAAGTCTTCATCGGGAGTGGTGAGTAAATCGGCAAGCAGTCTGCGAATCTCTGCCCGAATCTCAGCATATTTCTGGCTACGGTTTTGTATTTCAAGCAGATACTTCCGATATACCGCATAGCCAACGGCGACACTCAGTCCCATGAACAGAGCACGGGAACCTTGCAGTAGCCAAGGGGGAGCGTTGTGCAGTTTCGTCACTAGGAAGTCCACATCTAAACTCAGGAACCAAGCGCAGGCCCCCCAGAGCGCGGCTGCGGCTAGAATTTTGCGTCTTCCTGCCACTTAATGATCTGCTTTCTCAAGTTTTCGCATCGTGAAATAGGTTGCACCGGCCCTCAGAGCTCCCTTCCTAGCTGCTTTGAAGCGGTTTGTCCGAATGAGCAGTAAGACTTAACTACAGTACCGGCATTCTACGCCCGATGACAGGTGCTCGTCACTCCGGAGCTGGGCCGAAAGAAACGAAGTCCACCATCCCGATTGGGAAAAAATTATATAGCGTGTTAGGGCCGGGCTTTGGCACAGCGGAATTGTTCGCGATCTGGTTCTGAATCATGCTTTGGATTGCTCTATCGCCCACCGAACTCCCAGGACGCGGAATGGTCACGTTTAATGTCCAGTGAGTTTCCCACGTCCGATCTGGTAACTCGTCACATTGAATCCGCGAGCTGGTCGATTACGCGCCGTTCACGACATCTCCTAAGAATTGTGCGATCTGCGGTACGGGTTCGTTGGCCGGTGCCTGTCCCCACCCAACGCCCAAAACATAGCAAGAACCTCCACGCTGGTAATGAGGGGACCGCCGCGATAAGTGAGCTTTGGTTTTACCGCTGCTATCGAGACCAGCGAGCATCTCCGGAACCCGCAACGGATCGGCTCTGCAATCGAGAGATGGAACCGCCCACTTAAGCGTCTTTTCTGATTCATTCTTTTCCCCCTAGTGCGCTTGGCGCGCGGCCTTGTTGAGAGTCGAAGCAGTCGCACAAGTCTGCGGCCGTGTTCCTGCTCGGCGGACCAATCGCAGATCATCAAGCGAAGGTTTCGAAGAACGCGAACAGTGAGGTTGGGGCACGTCTCGTACCACGTCAAAGTCCCTAGACAGAAGATGACGGTAAACACTTATCCCGCCCGAACCACTTATCGCGAGAAGCTTAAACTTGATCACGGCCCTGGTTCAAGGGCAGGCCTACTGGACGGATGACGTTTGCCTGCTTTGGCTCTGAAGCTCAAGACTTCCGCTTTCGCTCGCAGCCAGTCATCGGTTGCGTTTCCATCCGCCTCGCCACGTCCTTGATATAACTCATGCGCACGTTGGCGGATTTGCTCTTCGATTTCGGCATCGTGGTTTGGTCTGATCGGGATAGGGGGGTCGGAACTCATGGGTGACCAGGTCCGCTTAGAATTGTCATTCCGAGGTATGCCCGATCGCAACGCGTCACTGCATGTGGAAGTACACGCAGGTTGTAGATTTTTGGTTAGAAAGGAAGCGATTTTCGAAGCTCTATTTTCACGATCGGATAATGCCAAGAGCTGTTTGATGATTTCTCGTTTCTCTTCCTTTTTTGTTCTTTTGGGCTCTCCTGCGCATGTTTTCGCTAACATAGCGACGACCGCCAGGGCACTCACAACTCCGATGAGTAGGATACTAGTCATCTATGCGGTCTTCTTGGCGTGTAGGGTCAAAGCAGCGCTTCAAAAGAGGATTGTGCACTTGGTGGAGCGGCGGGACGTAGGTTACCGAAGATCCTGTCCTAAATCCATGCCTTCGGTATCCCCGGGCGGATTGGATCGCAGAATCGGACCCTATTCTTGGTTGCACATGTAGCCCGATGGCAGAACCAGGGAGTTAAGCGAAGAAGAAAGTGCGCTTATGAAGCCGATGCACCGCAAATATTCGGAAGGTTCCATGGCAGCAACCTCGCTGCAGTACCGGTATCCACCGCGGAGTAAACCGAAGCGGGACGATGGGGTGACGTAGGATTAAACCATACCTTTTCTCGCAGCGAACCTACTGCAAGTGTCTGCCGTGATCAAAATCCCCCAACGCGTCGACTTTCTATTGTGCCAGCGACCTTGAGGAAACTCAGGATATCGGAAGGACAGTATCCTAGGAATATCCTTCACGAAGAGCGTTCAAAAAACTTAGGAAAATCGGCAGATTCCACTTGGCCCGAACTTTCGAGGTCGAGCCACAAAGGCTCGGGCCTGGTTGGCGATCCGCAGCAGTTCGATTTCCCGACAACGAAAGATTCTTCAACAAACCGGATGTTGCTAGAGCATTTTCTTGAGAACTGCGAGACTGTTTAGTGCGTCTTTCAGTTCGCGAAGCTCCTTAGAGTCTGCAATCGGCAATTCCCGTAGGCGTTGGTGGATAGCCTTCTCAGCCACGTCGATGCTCTCTGGCAACTTTTGCCGGTCGAATTCCATTACTGCGGTTCTATAAAGGTCAAGCCAATTCCGGCACCGGCGGACTCTCACAACACAGGCGCGTCTGGATCGAGGAATCTGCATTGGGTGTGCAACCAAATTGTCCAGCGTCGCGGGGGGATTTTGTACTGCTAGGAACGTATCAACTCCAGCAAGTGCATTCCTGATGCCAAACACTCGAAACGATGGAGTCTGCATGGGGACAAACTTAGGATGTCACCCGTCTCTTTTTAGCGTCAGCGGACGCAAAGACATGCACAACAGTAGAGAGTTTTTCCTATTCAGACTCTTCAACTTAACCTGATTCTTAACTGGTATGCTTGTCGACGAAACACGTTCAAGTATTTTCGGGAGCCTTGCGCATGAGATGGACATCGAGGTTTCTAGCGGGGTAAATTACAGGTTCCAGTTCATGCGGAGGTCGAAACGCTGAAGAAGGAAAAGTGAACATGGCAAAGAACCACTATTCTACGAAGCCCAGACGTCGTAATAAGTCGGGAAAACGGAAAGACATCGGAGGTATAACAATGGCGAAGCTGAAAAAGCTTGAAGCGAGTGCTGCGGCGCGCAAGTAGTCGGAAGGACCAAGACTCGCGCAATACTACGTTGTTTCCCGCGAGACGAATCGCGAGATTGTGGAGTTGCTTAGCCAGAGAGTCGAAGTTTACCTCAGCTTTTCCGTAGAACCAGGACCATTCTACAGAGTGCCAGCTGTTAGGAGTGGTCTTGGCTTTCAAGCGAAGACTATTTGTCGTTCTTATCATTCGCTGGAGCGTTGGTTGCTGCATTCGACTTTTTCTTGCTATCCGTCTGCCTTTCCTGTGCCTCCGCGGCGCCACTTTCCGCCTTGTTTCCACTACATCGCCTGAAGCAGCGGTGAGAAATCGTGCGATTTGCGCCCTTCTTCATGTGATCTTGATGTCCATCAATCGCGCGAATTTACAGCAACACGTAACACAATAGCGAAGAAGAGCATGGCCACAACGGTGGATGAGTCAAGTCACAACAATGACTTTCGTGATCGCAGAGGGAACAAATTCTGAGGTTGATTGAGCCAACGTCCCTGGACGATCAATGGAAGGCTTATGCGGTTGCAACAGTCCCAAGCAGCCAGTCGAATATTGGCAGAAAAATATTGAAGTTCTTTTGCGGCCGAACATGATGTGATAAATGGTGCGCCTTCCAGGCGTCCGGTACCCATTTTCCGTCGTGTATTCGCAAGTGGACTTCTATCCCCGCCACGATGTACGTCAGGAACGCCGCAGCTAATCCTACGAGTATTCGCAGGTGGAGTAGCTGGTCAGGCAGCGCAAACAGCAAAACGTTGGTAATGAAAATGGCGGCCCAGAATCCGAATGTCATGGTGATGTGCTGAGGATTCGACGGCGCAGAATGATGCAGAGTGTGACGTATAGCAGAAGGCTGGTACAGGCTGGGCCAGTGCATCGCCCAGCGATGATATGCATACTCGATCCAATTCGACCATAGCAACCCGGCGAAGAACCCAACCAAGAATCTCATTTGCCCCCCACCACTACTTGCTCGCAGCCTTTGCGGTAAGTAACCGTAGCGGTCCGGCAGTGAGGCGGGCTAAGGGACAGGTTGCAATCGACCAGACGAATTCTGGTAGCGCATTCGGGCGGAATGTTCAAGTTAGGCGGGAAAAGCTTGAGTCGCGGTCGCGAGGCGCAGCCGGGCAGGGTAGCTATAAGCAGCACGCTAACCCAGGCCCGGCCCAACATGAAACGACTCCTTACCGTGGGAGGGCGCTTGTAATGGGACGCTTGTGAACAGGCGTCCCTCAGAACGAGGTGTAAGCACGAGGAAAGCCAATCTCAACACAATGTCATTATTACTAGCGTTGTAGTGTGAAGTACTTACAAACCATACGACCGAAGGCCAGCGAGACTTCCGGGGAAGAGGGCAACTAGCTGCACAAAAACTGCTAAATCGTGGTGACGATAGGCAGGCCGGCAAGTCACTGATGCGTTTGTTTCCGCCGTGCTGTGGGGGGGGGAAGATATCTCGCGGGCCGTGCATTTTCCCTCGC
>CATPBY010000187.1 GCA_955652845.1 uncultured Terriglobales bacterium
CATCTAAGCTGGGAAGGCAGAGATGAGCATCGGTAAACCCTATAAGGCGGCGCAGCGAGTGGCTCTCGGTGGGCTCATTCTGGCGGCTTTCAGTGTTTGCTCACGCGCTGCCGATGTGAGTGCGACCGATTCCACCCTGGGGCGGGGTTTTGCCCTCCTCTATAACCTCGATTTCGATCAGGCGCACCAGATTTTTCTTTCCTGGGAAAAAGAGCATCCTGACAATCCGATGGGCCCTACCGGCGATGCTGCAGGATTGCTGTTCTCAGAGTTCCACCGCCTGGGTGTTTTGGAAGGGCAATTTTTCGAGGATGATAAGGCTTTTGCCGCGCGCAAAAGGCTCGACCCTGATCCTGCAGTTCGCGAGCGTTTCAATACTGCTTTAGAGCGGGCGCAGGAGGAAGCCAGGTCCCGGCTGGCGAAGGATTCCAAGGACGGTGATTCGCTGTTCGCCATGACCCTGTCTTCGGGATTGCAGGCCGACTATGCGGCGCTGATTGACAAGCACAACCTCGCCTCACTTCATTACACCAAGGTCGCTAACAATTGGGCCGATCAGTTGCTTGCCGTCGATCCTCAATGTTACGACGCGCATGTGGCCACCGGCTTCAGCAAATACATCATTGGCAGCATGTCGGCGCCAGTGCGGTGGCTGGTTAAGCTTGGCGGCATCTCCGGTGACAAGCAGGCCGGAATCGCCGAATTACAGCTTACCGCCGAGCGCGGCCGCTATCTTGCGCCCTTTGCCCGCATGTTGCTGGCGATTGCTTACGTGCGCGACAAAGACAAGGCGCGAGCCCGTTTGCTACTGGCATCGCTGCGTGACGAATTTCCCCGCAATCCGCTTTTCGCCCGTGAAATTGCCCGCCTGGATGCCGGCCAGTAACGGCTACCATCCACTCCCGGAACTCCTTACCCTGCAATGTGATTCATGGGAAATTTACGCCCTTGTAACCCTCCTGTAACATTGCGGACTTACGATTGGATTGACCAACCAGTTGAAGGAGGGACGAGTGCTACGTCGAATCGCGCTATTGTGCATTGCTCTGGCGGTGCCCGCTCTTGGACAGACTACATTGAACGGTGCGGGCGCAACTTTTCCTTACCCGATGTATTCCAAGTGGTTCAGCGATTACCACAAACTTCATCCCGATATTGAGATCAATTACCAATCCATCGGGAGCGGAGGGGGCATTCGTCAGGTCCTGGCGGGAACTGTAGACTTCGGCGCAAGTGACGGCCCCATGACCGACGAGCAATTGAAGGAAGCCAAGATCAAGATTTTGCACATTCCTACGGTTCTAGGCGCCGACGTCCCGGCCTACAATATTCCCGGCGTCACTCAGGAGTTGAAGTTCACTCCCGATGTTTTGGCCGATATCTTCCTGGGCAAGATCAACTCCTGGAATGATGCACGCATCACGAAGGCAAACCCGGGGGTTAATCTACCCAATCAGCCGATCCTCGTCATCCACAGGTCCGACGGCAGCGGCACAACTTATATCTGGACTGATTATCTTTCCAAAGTCAGCCCGGAGTGGCAAAGCCAGGTGGGCAAAGGGACTTCGGTGAAGTGGCCCGTGGGCCTTGGGGGCAAGGGTAATGAAGGGGTCGCAGGGCTGATCCGCCAGATGCAGGGCGCGATCGGGTACATCGAATTGATCTATGCGGTAAAGAACAACATCACTTACGGATCGGTGAGAAATCAGGGCGGCGAGTTTGTAAAGGCGAGCCTTGACAGCGTGACCGCGGCCGCTGCTTCAGTTAAAAACATGCCGGCCGACTTCCGCGTCTCTATCACCGACGCTCCCGGGAAAGATGCCTATCCTATTTCCAGCTTTACCTGGTTGCTGATCCCGACCCAAGCCAAGGAGCAGGCGAAAGGGAAGATCATCGCCGCCTTTCTGACCTGGATGGTAAACGATGGACAGAAATTGACTGCCGATCTGAGTTACGCCCCGCTTCCGGCCAGCGTAGCGGCTAAAGTCAAAGACACGATCAAGCAGGTTCATTAGAAAAGGGCTGACGGGGCGCGGGCCTTTGCAGCGTTTCGGGTTTTCAGGCGAGTTGCGGTTGAAGAGCTGAGTAAAAAGCTTTCACCCGCAAAGTGTCCAAGAACCTCGCAAGTTCGCCAGAAAACCCGACCTTCGACTCCGGACACAAAACACCCGTCCTACTCGAAATATCAATTCCGGTTTAACGATATAATCCAGGATGAAAGCACACGGCATGCTTCGGACACTCTTCCGAGGCCTGGATCGCTGAGAGTCCCTGCCTGACAAGAATGAACCAGCAACGAATCTGAAGACTCCCCTTACGTTATGAGACGCGTCTCGCTCGACAGTCCGGCCTATTACATCAACCGCGAAGCCTCCTGGCTGGCCTTCAACCGCAGAGTGCTGGAGGAGGCGGAGGACGAAGGCAATCCGCTTCTGGAGCGGCTTAAATTTCTTTCCATTACGGCCAGCAATCTGGATGAGTTTTTTGAGGTACGAGTCTCCGGTCTGGTGCAGAAGATCGAAGACGGATACACCGAAGCCGGCCCCGATGGGCTTACTCTGCTGGAAGAGCGAGATTTGGTGTCCCGCGAAACTCACGAGTTCCTCGATGATCAGTATCGTTGCTGGAACGAACAGCTGCGCCCTGCTTTGACGGAGCATGGCATCCGGGTGCTGGGCCTGCACGAACTGGATTCCGAAGCGCGAGCTTTCATCGAGGAATATTGCGAGCGCGAACTGGATGTATTGCTGACGCCGGTTACGGTCGATCCCGCCCATCCCTTTCCTCGCGTCATCAATAAGGCTCTCTGCGTTGCATTTTTGTTGCGCCGGCGCCGCCGTTCCTCGCTTACGTATACGGGGGTGGTGACGGTGCCGCGAGCTCTGCCGCGCCTGGTGCGCCTTCCCTCGGATGGAACCGACGATTTTATATTTCTCGCCGATCTTGTCGCGTACCACGCCTCGCGCATGTACCACGGGTACGACATTGTTTCTTCAGCCGCATTTCGCGTGACGCGCAACAGCAATCTTTATCTGGCGGAAGAGGAATCCCGCAACCTGCTGGAGTCAGTGCGCACCGAACTGCACAACCGGCGCAAAGGCGATGCGGTCCGCATGGAGATCGAAGCTGACGCCGACCCCGAAATAATTGAACGCCTCCGCACCAACTTCGATCTGGAACCCTGGCAGGTTTTCTCCGTCCAGGGGCCGGTGAACCTGTCGCGTTTGTTTAATATTTACGAGCAGACCACTCACCCTGAACTTAAGTTCAAACCCTTTGCCCCGCGTGAACTGCGGCTGACGGCCAAGTCCCAGGATCTGTTTGAAGAATTGCACCGGCATGACATCCTGCTGCACCATCCCTTTGATTCGTACGACGCCGTAGTTTCCTTCATTGAAGCTGCGGCTCAGGATCCGCGGGTGCTCTCGATCAAGCAGACGCTGTACCGGACCAGCGAGCATTCTTTGATTGTGCCTGCTCTCATTTCTGCCGCCGAACGGAAGGAAGTCACGGCCGTGGTGGAACTCAAAGCGCGTTTCGACGAAGATTCCAACATCCGCTGGTCGCGCGACCTTGAGGATGCCGGAGTCCAGGTCTTCCACGGCCTGGTCGGTCTGAAGACCCATTGCAAGCTGTCCCTGCTGGTGCGTCGCGACTCCGATGGAGTCATTCGCCGCTACGCCCACCTTGGAACCGGCAACTACAACACCTCCACCGCCCGCATTTATACAGATACCAGCCTTTTGACCGCCAACCCGGAAATCACCGGCGCGGTACACGATGTTTTCAGTTTTCTTACTGCCTATGCTGAGCACCCGAATTATGAGCCCCTGCTGGTTTCTCCCCTCGATCTGGCAGAGCGCAGTCTGGCTCTGGTCGCCCGTGAGGCTGAGCATGCCCGCCACGGACGTCCGGCGCACATTATTGCCAAGATGAATGCGCTGCTGGATAAGAACATCATCACAGCCTTGTATCGCGCGTCGCAAGACGGAGTTGAAATCGACCTGATAGTGCGCGGGATGTGCGCATTGCGGCCTGGAGTCCGCGGAGTGAGTGATCGAATCAGGGTGCGCAGCATTGTTGGACGTTTCCTGGAGCACAGCCGCATCTTCTACTTCGCTAATGGAGGTCAGGAAGAGGTTTACATGGGGAGCGCGGACTGGATGCCGAGGAATTTCTACGAAAGGGTCGAGGTCATGTTTCCGATCAAGGATGGGTTGCTCAGGGAACGCGTGCGTCACGAAATCCTGCTGGCGTATCTAGCGGACAATCTGAAGTCACGCGTCCTGCAAAAGGATGGAAGCTACGATCGGATATGGCGAGCGCAGGGGAAACGCAAGCCGCCGTCCGGGGCCAGCGCCTTCAGCGCGCAGGATTTTCTGATGGCGCTGGCCGAAGGGAAACAATTTCTGGACGCCATTCCTGTTGCCGCGCCTCGCCAGCCGCGCACGGCAAAGAGAACTCAAGCCCGACGGCAGTATGCTTAGGTGGAAATCTCCAGTGTCAGGAGCCTTAATCTAAATGATTATTTATTTTTTGCGCCACGCCAGTGCCGGCGAGCCTATGAAAAATCCCAAGAAAGATGAGAAACGCGCTTTGGACGAGGTAGGCGTCGAGCAATGTGGCAACGTGGGGCGGGCGCTGTCGGCTTTGGACGTTCAGGTGGACGTAATTCTCTCCAGTCCGCTGAAGCGGGCAGCTCAGACCGCGTCCCTGGTAGGCAACGAGATCGGTTATGAAGGAAAGCTGCAACTGGAGGATGGCCTGCGCCCCAGCGCATCATTCGCCGACTTTCGTAAATTGATTGATAAGTATGCGCGTCACGATAGCATTATGGTCGTGGGCCATAATCCCAACCTGAGCGAATTTCTCGGACGCTCGATAAGTGAAGCCGGTTGCGAAGCTGCGGTCGAATTGAAAAAAGGCGGCGTCGCGCGAGTAGAAACGGGCCGCAATTCCGCGGTTCTGCACTGGTATCTGACGCCTAAAGTGGTGCGGGCGCTTTACGCGACCGCAAAGAAATGAGATTCGCGCATGGTAGCTGGCCGATGCGGCGTCAACTTCGCCTGGCAGGTAGTAGTTGCCGCCCAAAGACTTCACGAAAGTAGTTCTTTTCTTTCTCTACCGCCCATAGTTCGAGATCCAAACTAGCCCGCGGTTTTGGTATCAGAGTAAGCCGCACTTCTCCGTTTCGAACCTGGACTTTCGCCTGTTGGACAGCGCCGCTGCGGCCGAGGTTTAACGCGCGCGCAAGGCGCAGCAGCAGGGAAGCCCTGGGCACGTGTCCGCGGTCGGCAGGCGCGAGCACTTTGATGGGAGCATCTCCCGGGGTGGGCCGCGACTTGCCAAGATAACGCGCGATCGCCGCGATAATCCGCCTTTGCTCTGGCGTGTATCCCAGGATTTCGGAATTGGCAATAATGTAGTGGCTGTGGCGGTGGCGTCCGTTCCGGTTCACATAATCGCCGACCTCATAGAGCATCGCCGCCGCCGACAGCGATTCCCCGTATTCTGGCGGCAGGCGGTGCACCGAGCGCAAACCCGTAAACAACCCCATGGCAGATTCGCGAACCTGAAGCACATGTCGCATGTCCACCCGGTAGTGCTCAACCGCGGCCCGAATTGAATCCCAGCGTTCGGACTCGAGCTGTTTTCCGGAGCGTGTACTGCGATCGTATTCCGCAGCCATCTGCGCTAACAGGCCGTCGCGCAGCCCCAGCGGGGAGTAGCGGAAGCCGCCTAACTGGCAGCGCTCAAGCAGTTCGGTGTACACCACCGCGCCGGCAGCGATGATTTCAGCACGCCGCGGTCCTACACCAGAAAGTTTGCGGCGCTCCTCAATCGGCATCCGCGCCAGCATCTTGGCGATGCGTTGCATTTGCGATTGAGATACTGATGCAGCACCGGGACGTCTGCTCTTATACAGCCCCTGACAGACCGCGGCCAGCGACGCGGCAGTCCCAGAAGTCGCTACCACCGCCTTGGGTTTCGCCCGCGAAATTCGTGCCGAGACGCGTCCCACTTCTCGCGCCACAAATCCTCGAAGGCGGCGCAGTTCCGACTTACGCGGTGGATCATGATGGAAAAACTCGCTGGTCAGACGCACCGCGCCCAGTGGCAGGCTGACCGTGTCGCGAATGTGCCCCTGGGTGGAGACAGTCAGCTCGCAGCTGCCGCCGCCGAGGTCAATCATCAGCATGGGCGAAACTTTCACTCTGAGACTGGAAACCAGGCCCAGGTGAATGAGCCGCGCCTCTTCCACTCCGGAGATAATTTCAAGTTTCCACCCCGTGGTGGAGCGCACCCACTCCAGAAAGGCCCGGGAATTACGGGCGTCCCGCAAAGCGCTGGTCGCGACCACGCGTACTGAATCCGCTCCATTGTCCTGCACTGCGCGATGAAAACGCCGCAGCACTTTGATGGTTTCGGCCATGGCATCGGGAGAGAGAAAGCCGGTGCGGAAGACCCATTCTCCGAGGCGGGTGACTTCCCGATCTTCGTGGATTTCCCGCAGCCGTCGCCCGCTAAGCCGCGCAATCTTCAAGCGGACGGAGTTGGATCCGATGTCTACAGCGGCGAAAGTCGGCATGGGGAGGCGAGATAGTTTACCGCGAGCTTGCCGAGCGCCTGGATGAAATTGTGGTGGCGCGCCGGGAACCCTCCAAAAAAGCAGTTCGAAGTGTTGTGTCAGGATTTTTAGCTGCTGGTAGGCCCGATCCTGTCCTCAATCCAATACAATCCCGCAATGCCGGACGGCAGACACATGAAAACCCCGAAATTTTTCAATGAGGAGGACGTACGCGCTCGTCTGCGGATGGGCGAGCTGATCGAGGCCATGGAGCAGGCGCTGGTCGAATTCTCAGCGGGACGTGTGCAGCAGCCGGTGCGCACGGTACTTCAATTCGGCGCCGAGGGTTCGTTTTTCGGATTGATGCCGTCGTACGTACCGTCCCTTCCTGCTCTCGGAGCCAAACTGGTAACTGTGTGTCCCGGGAACTCCGGACGCGGACTGGATACCCACCAGGCGATTATCGTAACGCTCGATCCTGAAACCGGCACGGCTCAGGCCATTCTTGATGGACGCTATATCACTGAGGCTCGGACGGCGGCGGTCTCCGCAGTTTCGGCGCGCCTGCTTGCGCGGAGTGACGCGAAGGTCCTGGGAATTCTGGGCTCCGGAGTGCAGGCTCGCAGCCATTGCGAGGCGCTCCGGTTGGTGAGGCAATTCAGCGAAGTAAGGGCGTGGAGTCCGACTGCGGAACATTTGCGGCAATTTGCCGAACAAACTGGCGCTCGTGCGCTGGAGAGCGCTGAAGCGGTGGTACGCGGATCTGATGTGGTGGTGGCAGTAACCGCGTCTTCAACCCCGGTGATTCTGAGCGAGTGGGTCGGGGACGGCACCCATGTGATTGCGGTTGGCGCCTGCGTGCCCTGGCAGCGGGAACTTGATCCCGCGCTGGTCGAGCGTGCCCGTGTGGTGGTCGACTCCCGGGCAGCGGCGCTCAAGGAAGCGGGAGACATAGTTATGGGCATCGCTGAAGGGCGATGGACAGCAGCACACATCGCTGCGGAACTGGGTGAACTTCCCGCGAGGCATAACGACCGTGAAATTACGGTGTTTAAATCATTGGGCCTGGCAGTTGAAGATCTATTCGCGGCGCGGTTGGTTTTGGCGCATTCTGGGAGCACATGAGGCACTCGCCACAGCACACATCATTCGCACTTATGGATTCCAAATCTGTTCACAATTGACCTGTTTGCCAGCCGCTTTTATTGCAAGCTAGCATGCGGGTCCATTCACCGGCGCCTGCTATGGCTTGGCATCAGTACAACCGTGCCGCACG
>CATPBY010000188.1 GCA_955652845.1 uncultured Terriglobales bacterium
AGCCCCTCAAGATCCATGGCTTCGGTGAGCACATCCTTCATCACTTCGTTGACCAGGGGGTGAGCAGGAATTTGAATGTCGCCCTGGATGTTTTCCTGACAAGCCGCCACATCGGGAAAAACCGAAGCCAGCAAATCATCCGAGCGCATGCGCTGGATCTGTGGCGGAACTTTCTTGCCACTCTGGAAACGCAACAGAGCCAGGGCACGACTGGCATCCCAACGCCAGCGCGTGCCAAAGATAGGCGAGGCCAGCGCAGCCTGCTCGAGGATGGGCTGGACCGTTTCGGCGTTCAGAAAATGGAAAACATCCGCCAGAGGGAAGCTATGCTGTTCAGCGAGCGCAATGTTCAGACCGTTGTCAGTGGCCGCAGCCTGCAGTTCAAAATTGAAGCTGCGGCAGAAGCGCTTGCGCAGAGCCAGCCCCCAGGCTTTATTAATGCGACCTCCGAAAGGCGCGTGGATGATCAACTGCATTCCGCCGCCTTCATCAAAAAAACGCTCTGCGATAATGGTGTCTTGCGTCGGCACCGCCCCGAGCACTGCCCGTCCCTGCAGAATGTACTCGATAGCCTGCTCCGCGCCAGATTCATCGAGACCGCATTCTTCGTTCAGCCAGGCCACAGTCTCGGCCACTTCGGGCTGCTTTTGCGAAACTCCCACCGGGAAGATTTTTTCCAGTTTGTCGCTGATCCGCTGTCGAATGTCCGCAACGTGCCATGAAAGTTCTTGGGTGCGCGCCGGTGCTTCGCCAAGCCAGAAGGGAACACTCGGCGGCGCGCCGTGCGCATCTTCTACCAACACGCGTCCCGATTTGCCCTCTACGCGGCGAATCCGCCAGGAGCTATTTCCCAGCAGCACAATGTCGCCGGCATTGCTTTCCACTGCGAAGTCCTCGTCGAGTGTGCCAATGACAATGCCTTCCGGCTGCGCGACCACGGTAAAGAGCGCAGTCTCCGGGATAGCGCCGCCGCTCGTGATCGCCGCCAGGCGTCCGCCACGCCGGGGACGAAGTTTGCGATTTATCCGGTCCCGATGGATGTAGGCGCCGTAGCGTCCACGCTTCGCTGCTATCCCCTCGGAAAGCATTTCGAGCACTGCTTCGAAGACGTCCCGCGACAGATTGCGATAAGGATAGGCCCGCCGCACCAGCGCAAACAGTTCGTCTTCATCCCACCCAGAATCTTCGTCACTCGCGCGATCGGCCTGTTCCTTGTAGCGCGGGCGCCCTGCCCGTGTGTCGATCGCGGCGAGACCAATGCAGGCATCGGTCCCGGGGCCTTTTTCCCAAAGTCCAGCCGTTGAATCTTCAGAGCCTGATGAAGCTTCTTGCATTCGCTGACGAGGCGCCCGCGCCATATCGATACTGCCGCTTCCCGCCGCGCATGTCGCCACAATTTGCTGGGCCAGGATATCGAGCGGGGCCTCCGGAATCATGATGCGATCCAGATCACCTTGCTTGATCGCCCGCACCAGCGCGGCGCATTCCAGTAACTCGTCGCGTGTCGTAGCAAAGAAACGCCCCTTTGGAATCGCTCCCCGCCAGTGCCCCGACCGCCCCACTCGTTGCAGGGCCCCTGCGATGGCCCGCGGCGAACTAATCTGGGCCACCAGATCAACCGTGCCAATATCAATGCCCAGTTCCAGCGAAGCCGTCGCCACCAGCACTTTAATCTTGCCCTCTTTAAGCTTGTTTTCGGCGGCCAGCCGGAGTTTGCGGGATAGACTGCCGTGATGGGCGGCCACGTTATCTTCGCCAAGGTGTTCGGCCAGATGATGCGACACCCGTTCCGCCAGTCGCCGCGTGTTGACGAAAATCAGCGTGGAACGATGTTGCTCGATCAACTCCACCATGCGGTCGTAAATCTCCTCCCACATCTCGTTGCTGGCGACCGGGCCAAGCTGACTGCCCGGAACTTCTACCGCCAGGTCGAGTTGCCTTTTGTGGCCGATGTTGACAATCACGGGCGCGGGACGCCCGTTGCCCGTCAAAAACTGAGCAATCTCTTCGATCGGCTTCTGAGTCGCTGAAAGTCCGATACGCACCGGAGGACGGAACGTCAATGCTTCCAGCCTCTCCAGCGAGAGTGTGAGATGCGCTCCGCGTTTGTCGTCCGCCACAGCGTGAATTTCATCGACGATGACGGTTTCGACGTCGCGGAGGATTGCCCGGCTTTTCTCCGCCGTTAGCAGGATGTAAAGCGACTCCGGCGTGGTAACCAGAATATGCGGCGGCCGCTTCAACATTGAGCGGCGTTCATGCATTAGAGTATCGCCAGTCCGGACCGCGGTCCGGATCTCCGGCATCAGCAAACCGCGCTCGCCGGCCATCCGCAGGATCTCGCCCAGCGGGACTTCGAGATTTTTCTGAATGTCGTTACCTAACGCTTTCAACGGTGAGACGTACAGCACCTCGGTTCGATCGTTGAGATGACCTGCCAGCGCCTTTCGCACTAACCTGTCAATACAGGCGAGGAACGCAGCCAAAGTCTTGCCCGAACCAGTCGGCGCAGAGATCAGCGTGGTGTTGCCGGCAAGAATGTGCGGCCAGCCTTGCTCCTGCGGCTCGGTGGGGGTCCCAAAGCCCCGAACAAACCACTCCCGAACCAGGGGATGCGCCCAGCCGAGAGAATCAAGAGGGAGAGACATCAGAATATTTTATCGAGAAACCGTGTTTTCGTAAAACCTTCGCCTTTGCCATATTCTGAAAACTTTGGCTTCGCGGGACCGTCGGGGTGGTTATCCTAAGCCTGTCGGGCCAATGCTAGAATCCGGCGATGGCCAAAGCTCTATCCGGCAAATTTCGCGCCAAGCAAATCAAATTGTTGCTGTTCGACGTAGACGGCGTTCTCACCGATGGCAAGATTTTTGTATTTCCCGCTCCCGCCGGTTCCGGGCAAACTGCGGGGGGGCGCGCCTTCAACCCCGAGGACCAGGGAGGCTTCGGCCTCATCAGCCATACCATGATTGAAGCCAAGGGCTTCCACGCCCACGATGGCGCTGCTATTTCACTGGCGAGGCTGGCTGGGATCGAGACCGGGCTAATCACCAAGCGCATTTCGGAAACCGTCGCCCTGCGTGCTCGAGACTTAAAGCTGGAGCATGTACACCAGGGCATTCAGGACAAGCTGACTTGTTTTGAGGGGATTTTAAAGCAAGCCGGACTCCGCGCCAGCGAAGCGGCTTTCGTAGGGGATGATGTTATTGACCTCCCCGTCATGCGCAACTGCGGGCTGGCCATTGCTGTAGCCAACGCTCGCAAAGAAGTGAAGCGAGAGTCCCACTTAGTCACCGCGCACTCCGGCGGAGAGGGGGCCCTGCGCGATGCCATTGAGTACATCCTGGAAGCTCAAGGGAAGTTGAAGCGCGTGGTCAGCGAGTACATCTGTGAGAGAAGTCCAAAGAAAAGCAAGGCTTAGTTCGCAGTCACAGGCCCTTAGCTCTTCGCTTCCAGCTTCTAGCGGTTGTAGGTCTTAGCCGTCAGCTCTTAGCGCAAACAAGTAAGTGCGAAAAGCTAAGGCTGATGTAAAACCCACCGGTCGTCTGCTTGGGGCGTGCTCGGGTCGACGACCGATGGGCTACCGTTTCTCCTTACTCACCCTATTGTTTTCAGGAGTATTTGCTGAATCGAACCCCGAACCATTTCAAAAGTCGCGAAAGATTTGTAAAGTTTTGTAATGCTGAGGCGGGCAAGGGGCTACTCAGGGATCCCCGGCGGCCGGGTAGTCATGAGGGCAACGAATCGAGGGTCCTTACGCACCCCCTCAAACTCAGTGTCTTTATAGACTTGGTCAATCCCCTTGTAGCCTTCTTCCATCGCCTTACGCAGGTATTCCAGGGATCGGTCGGTGGCCCCCATCTTGGCGTACAGCTTGGCCATCACGTAGCTGTAGTGGGCGCGATCGCCGGGTGAGGACAACTGGGCAGTGACGCCCGTTCTTGAGGTGCGGTCCAGCACCTCGGGGTCCAGTTGCAGCGCCTGGTTATAGGCTTGCACCGCCTTCTCGAAATCTTTTCTGGAAAAGTAGGCTGCTCCCAGGTTGCTGTAGTACGAGGCAACGTCGTGGCGCAGATCGATTGCCTTCAGGTACAGTTTTATTGCTTTGCGGTAATCCCGTTCCTCGTAATGGACTGCCCCAAGATTGTTATAGGCGTCGGCAAAATGTCCGTCGGAGCGGATCGCTCGTTCAAAGCTCTTCTGCGATTCGCGGAAGCGCTGCATTTGTAACTCTACAATACCCATCTTGTTGTAAATCTTGGGATCGGATTTCTTGGCGAGTGCCGCCCGGTAGTAATCCAGCGCGTCCAGGTAGGACTTCTCTGCGCGCAATTCATCGCCGCGCGCTTCTAACTCGGAGACAGAAGCATTGCCCGCTGGCGGATCAGCCCGCCGTATTTGCGGTGCGGCGACTTGGACCTGATCTATAGGTGAGGCCTGCGCCAGTAGTTGAAGCGGCGTAACTAGGATTGCGAACACCAAAGCGGCAAGCTGTGACTGATGACACATAAGCTTACCTCCTGCAAACGCTAAGTCGGTCCCCAACACGGTGTTTCCAGTCTAGCGGGGCGCGTCGCCTTTGTCCGGCGGCTTAGGCACCGTAGGGTTAGACGGTTTGTCCTCTTTAAAGATACCCACTATCTTGCCCAAAAACCCCTTTTTCTTATTGCCATCCTCTGCTGCTGTCGCCTCAGTGCCGGTGGTTGCGCTTGGCGGAGGAAGCACTTTGTCGTTCCCTAGTCCAAAGACGCGGGAAAAAAAGCCCCGCACTCCGGTGCTTTGGTCGCAAGTCTGGCTCGGCTCGGTTCCTGCAATGAACGCCGCGGTGTAATTATTAGGGCACGCCGGCGTTGCGAGAAGATTCGTCAGCTTATCCAGTTGCACATCCACAACTCCAGGAGGCTGACTGAAGGGTTTGACGTCAGAGTATTGCGGAAGGGTAATGGCTTTCTTCATGAACTCCGCCCAGATAGGCGCGGCAGTCTGTGCTCCGCTCAAGCGAAGATCGCTGTAATCGTCATAGCCAACCCACACGATGCACAGGAGATTGCTGGTGTAGCCGGCAAACCAGCCGTCATGGGAACTCCCGGTCTTGCCTGCGGCCGGCGCGTTGAACCCGCGCGCGCGCACCGGGAAAGCAGTCCCAAAATTCAGTACGCCTTCCATCATGTTCGTCATCAGGTAAGCCACGCGAGAATCCAGAACCGGGCGCTGGTCCGGCTTGAAGTCCATGATTACGTCACCATTCTGGTTCCGGACGGAGTTGACCACAACCGGCGAAATGCGCGTTCCCTGATTGGCGAATACGGTGTAGGCAGCGGCCATGTCCATGGGAGTGGCGTCATAGGCGCCGAGAGCCATCGCCGGAGTGGCTTTAACCGAGACGATTCCCGCAGATTTTGCCAGGTCTGCGACCTTCTCATAACCCACTTGCTCGGCCAGTTTTACGGTAGCGTTATTTAAAGACAGCGCCAGGGCGTAACGGGTTGTAACCTCTCCGTGATACTCCTCTTTGTAGTTTCGCGGCTCGTAAATCTGGTCGCCGTATGAAAACGTGGTTGGTTCATCCTGCACCACGGATGCCGGTGTAAATACCGGATTTCCGCCATCCACTGCCGTATTCATAGCTGCCGCGTATACAAATGGCTTGAATATGGAGCCAGTCGGCCGCTTGGCTACGGCATGATTCAACTGGCTGACCCCGTAATTCCGCCCGCCCACCAGGGCAAGCACCTCACCTGTGTGCGGATTCATTGCCACCAGCGCCACTTGCGCCTGTGGCCCCGGCGCCACCACGTTTTCGAACTTGTTCTTGCCGGCCTTTACCCGCTTGGTGCGCAACTTGGTAACCTGATCGTCAACCAGCTTCATTCCGGCTTCTACCGCCTGCGCAGCGGCCTTCTGCAAGTCGGGATCGAGCGTGGTGTAAATCCCGTAAGACTGTTCATTCATCTGGCGCTCATCCAGCTTATTGATCACCGTGTCGCGGACCAGGTCAACAAAGTATGGCGCATCGCTCGCCTCAACATTCGGCGGAGCCAGCTTCAACCCGGTAGCTTTCGCTTTTTCTGCATCTGCTTTAGTGATGGCGTGGGTTTCCACCATGCTGTCGAGCACCAGATTCCGCCGTTCCAGCGCGCGCTCTGGATGGCGGTAGGGCGACAAATAGCTCGGCCGTTGAATGATTCCCGCCAACAGAGCAGCTTCTGGCAGAGTGATGTCCTTCAGATCTTTATTGAAGTATGCCCTTGATGCCTGCGCGAAACCGCTGACCGCAAACGAGCCGCGCTGGCCCAGGTCGACCCAATTAGCATAAAACTCGAAAATCTGCTGCTTGCTGAACTTATGCTCCATCTCAAGGGCAATCAGCATCTCCACCAGCTTGCGCTTGATTTTCTTCTCGGGAGTAAGAAAGAAGCCGCGTGAGAGCTGCATCGTGATGGTGGAACCGCCCTGCTCGTGACGCTGGTGAGTAAGATCAATCCAGGTGGCCTCGGCCATTCGGACAAAATTCACCCCACTATGCTCGAAGAAGCGGCGGTCTTCGATGGCGAGTACCGCGTCCACCAGCACTTTGGGAATATCGTTGTACTTGATGACCTGGCGCTTGGAACGCTGCTCCGCGTCAAACAGAGAAGTGATCTTTTGTGGTTCCAGCTCGTAAGCCGCCAGGTCGCCGGATTTGGCCCTGATGCTCACGACCTGTCCGCTGCGAAAGCGAATGGTTGCCGGTTCCGGACTATGATAGGAATTCGGCCCGGGTTTGATTTCGATCCCGCCCTCGAACAGGCGGTAACTTCCCATCACAGATTGTCCATCGGTCTCAGAATAGCCGGTTCGGCGGAGCCGCGAGGCGATCTCCTTAGGTTCGGCTTTCCCACCCAGACGGAGCGCTTGGGGAATAGCATAAATCGTAGCTGAGCTGCTGAATACCGCCCCTTTGAAGCGGGCATCGATGATGCGGTCATACTTCACGTAGAGATATGTGAAGGTTCCCCCTACGGCAATCGTGAGCACAATAAAAACTATCAGCGCGGCTCGGATCACCGGGTCCCGGCCGTATTTGCCAGCGGTTAAGCTACGCGGGATCGTGAGTTTTATGGCCACGTGTCTGGCTGAATCTTCTAAAAATGTTAAGACGGCGCCATTCGCCTGTGATCTGTTGCCCAAAGCCTAAACTAATTCTCACCCCGCTCAGGTATAACCTTCAGTTCCCCTGGGCGCTTGAGGGCACAGATATTCATTTTAACTCGTCTGAACTTGCTCCCTGTTGTCTTCCGGGTAGCACTAAGGTGTATTCGGCCTGCGCCACCCCCGGCCTACCCAGGATGCCAGTTATTTGCCGGACTGTGGCGAGGCATAAGAAGGCATTCGTAGCTGGTGAATGCCGAACTGTTGAATGGTGAGTGGGCAGTCTTGGGTTTGGGTGCTAGAACGCGCCCTTGTTTTTGACTGACGGGTCGAAGTGCAAATCCAAAGGATAGCCCGGCAAATCTACGTGAATGGTGTACGCCGCTTCGATCATTATGGTCCCGGTACCAACCTGGCCCACGCGATGAACCTTGATCTGTTCCTTGGTAATCGGGATCTCGAGG
>CATPBY010000189.1 GCA_955652845.1 uncultured Terriglobales bacterium
CTTGCTGTTACGCGCGGTCGCGGTAAAGGTTTGGCTGAAACTGCCCACGTCCAGAGAGACCTGCCCTGCGGGCGCGAGAACCAGGTTCGCCGGAACCGGGAAAGTGGTCGTGGTCGGACCGCTACTGCTGCAGCCAGGCAGTCCCGCGATCAAGCCCAAGATTATGAAGATGAATGCAAATCGCACCAACGCGAACCACCTGCCCATGCACCCTCCCCGCCCCGTGCTTTCGCGAGGCGAGCTTGTCTGGACACTTTCTGGAAAACCCCAAGTGTAGAGGCTGGGGTTTTTTTCGGCAAGTTGAGGCGCTTGCGCGGCGTCTGAGGCGCGCGCCGAAATCCTGAACGAATTGAAGGATCTGCTTGGAGCCCGCGTCCCGTCTTTCGCTTGAAATAAGGGCGTATGATCCGTCAATTTCAATCCGAAAATCCGTGGATTCCACGCTAAACACACTATTCCGGTCTGATGCACCGAACCACCATTGACGATGTGTGAATGGAATTGCTATATTTGTAGGGTTCCGCGAGTTAAGTCTGGCTTGCCTGTAAGGCGGGTGTTTTTCTCCGCGCCGGTGACCGGGTGTGCAGAGAAGCAACCGGAAGATGCAGCTGAGCTTTAGTAGTCCGTATCCGGGCAGCAAGGCCGTCCGGAGACGCCCTCGCTGAAACGCCCCGCGCGTACCTTTCACCCGTTGGAAGGCTATGCGGGGCGGTGCTGACGAAACGGAGCAACTCCCGGCAGGTGTGCGGGCCTGGTGCCACCGTCGTCAGTCACAGTCTGAACGGGAAACCAAAATCTCTTGCCCGGTTTTGTTGCGGGCAGGAAACATGGTTGGCGAACCCGCCATCCAGCCCCTGAACCCAGGGAAAACCAGGTGTGCGTGATCCCGCCAGTGTGCGTGTGCCGGACGCGTGGGGAAACGTAGTTGAGGACAGGAAGCCAGCATGCCTACTTTTAACCAGTTGGTGCGGGACGGCCGGAAACGGCCCCGGTACAAGACCGCCAGCCCGGCTTTGCAGGGATGTCCACAGAAGCGCGGGGTTTGCACCCGCGTGTATACCCAGACTCCCAAGAAGCCGAACTCAGCCCTGCGCAAAGTCGCCCGGGTCCGCTTGACCAATGGAATCGAGGTTACGACCTACATTCCCGGCGTCGGTCACAACTTGCAGGAGCACTCGATTGTGCTGATCCGCGGCGGCCGCGTGAAAGATCTGCCGGGAGTGCGCTACCACGTGATCCGCGGCACGCTCGACGCAGTGGGCGTCGCTGGCCGCAAGCAGAGCCGTTCGAAGTACGGAGCCAAGAGACCGAAGGCGTAAGGACGTCATTGGCCGTGGTCGTCGGCGAAGAACAAGCTTTTCACCGCTGAAGCGGTTCGGAATGACAAGAGTTTGAAGAGATCGGTAGAAATTAGGTAGAAAAAAGTTGGGCTGAAGGCTGATCGCTGAGAGCTGACAGCTGGAAGCCAGGAGCTAGAAGCTTACATGCCTCGAAAAGGATATATCGCCAAGCGCAAGGTGGAGGTCGACCCGGTGTACGGTTCGGACCTGGTGACGAAGTTCGTCAACTCCATGATGTGGCAGGGCAAGAAAAGTACAGCGGAAGGCATCTTCTACGAGGCCCTGACCCGCCTGCAGCAGAAAGGCGGCGACGAGCCTTTGAAGCTGTTCAAGAAGGCTGTCGAGAACGCCAAGCCGCTACTGGAAGTGAAAAGCCGTCGCGTCGGCGGCGCCAACTATCAGGTTCCCGTCGAAGTGAATGCGGACCGGCGCACTTCGCTGGCGATCCGCTGGCTCATTACTTATTCCCGCGGACGCGCCGAGAAGGGCATGATCGACAAGCTGAGCAATGAGTTGCTCGATGCCGCCAACAATCGCGGCGCAGCCATCAAGAAGAAGGAAGACGTGCACCGCATGGCTGAGGCTAACAAGGCCTTTGCCCACTATCGCTGGTAGCGGGATACCGAAACAGACATGTTGAATCCAGAATGGAGAAGGGTAGAGATTTGACTGGTTCCATCACTAACGAGCAAGAGTCCCGAAGGGAAGAAAGAAAGAAATCCGTGTCCCGACAGGTCCCACTCGAGCAGTGCCGGAACATCGGCATCATGGCCCACATCGACGCCGGTAAGACTACGACCACCGAGCGCATCCTTTTCTATACCGGAAAGACGCACCGCATCGGAGAAGTCCATGAGGGCACGGCCACCATGGACTGGATGGAGCAGGAGCAGGAGCGCGGCATCACCATCACCTCTGCGGCGACCACCTGCACCTGGCGCGACATTCGCATCAACATCATTGATACTCCCGGGCACGTGGATTTCACCGCTGAAGTGGAGCGCTCGCTACGGGTTCTCGATGGGGCGGTTGCCGTGTTCGACGCGGTTCACGGGGTGCAGCCGCAGTCGGAAAAAGTCTGGCGCCAGGCGGACAAGTACGGTGTCCCGCGGATCTGTTTCATTAACAAGATCGACAAGATGGGGGCTGATTTTGAGCATGCGATCGATACCATCCGTAAGCGCCTTAACGCCAAGCCCATCGCCATCCAGATTCCCATCGGCCAGGAAGACAAGTTCAAAGGTGTAGTCGATCTCATCGAAATGAAGTCGATTGTCTGGCAGGATGACACCATCGGTGCTGAGTACGTCACGGGTGAGATCCCCGCCGAACTGCAGAAGAAAGCCGAAGCGTTCCATACCCAATTAGTCGAAACGGTCGCTGAAAATGACGACGAAATGCTGCACAAGTTCCTGGAAGGCGAGACCATTTCGGCCGAGGAGTTGCGTGCCTCGCTGCGCAAGTCGACCATCGCCTTGAAGGTATTTCCGGTGGTGGTGGGCACCGCTTTCAAAAATAAAGGCGTGCAGCCGCTGCTGGATGCGGTGGTGGACTATCTGCCATCGCCGATCGATGCGGGCGAGGTCAAAGGCACCAATCCTGATACGGGGGCGACGATCACGCGCAAGCCCGCCGACAGCGAACCGTTTTCCGCGCTGGCCTTCAAGATCATGGCTGATCCTTTCGTCGGCCAATTGACTTTTATTCGCGTCTATTCTGGCCAGGTTAAGTCCGGCGACTCGGTGCTCAGCGCGGGA
>CATPBY010000190.1 GCA_955652845.1 uncultured Terriglobales bacterium
CCCGATCGCCTGGGTGAAACCATCGAGGTTGCGGACACTGACAGCCCCGGCTCGAATCCGAGTCGCGTAAAATCTTCTCCGGAACAGGCTGGCAGCGTGATTGCGGCCGCGCTGCTTCAACGCGAACCACAGAATTCACTCCCAGCGGCACAGGCAGCAGATACTGGTGTCAGTCGGCAGCCGGCGGTTACTTCTATGCCTCAGCTTCCTGCCAGCGGGACGGTGGTGTTAGACGCGGAGGAAGGGGGTATTTTGGTGCCATCGTTACTGGGAAAAAGTGTCCGGGCAGCCATTGAAATCAGTGAAGAAAGCGGGCTCGATCTGGATGCGGTTGGCAGCGGCCTGGCGAAGGAACAATCGCCGCTGCCCGGCAGTCACGTGGCCGCCGGGGCGCGGGTGACCGTTAAGTTTGGGCGTTAGGAGTAGACGGGCGATTTGTTTCGCTAACCCAAGGGCCCTCTGGGGCGCGCAGGACGTCATTACGCTTAGGATCCCATCATAACCTTATAATCCATTCCAATGACCTTCCCTGAGCTCCTGCATGGAGCGGAAATTCTTTCGCAGATCGGGAACCCGAACATCACTGGGTTGGAATACGACTCGCGACAAATCAAGCCGGGCGATGCGTTCGTTGCAATGAGGGGCGAATCAAGCGACGGGAACAAATTTATCGACAAGGCCATCGCGGCAGGCGCGGTCGCTATTGTCACTGACACTGCCGCGGAAAAGCCACGTGGCGGCGTCGCCTGGGTGCAGGTGCCGCACGGACGCCGGGCCCTGGCACGATTAAGCGCTAACTTCTACAAACGCCCGGCCGAGCGACTGGCGATCATTGGCATCACCGGGACGAACGGGAAAAGCACAACAGCGTTCCTGCTGGAATCAATTCTGAGTGCGGAGGGTCGCAAGAGCGCTCTGGTGGGGACGATTGAATACCACGTGGCGGACAAGATTTTGCCCGCGCTTCACACTACTCCCGAGGCGCTCGACCTGAATCGATTGTTGGCGGATGCGCTGGGTCACGGCGCCGCAGAGGCCGTAATGGAAGTGTCCTCCCATGCACTGGCGCAGCAACGCGTTTATGACATCCCATTTGACGTCGCGGTGTTCACCAACCTGACGCGCGACCACCTCGACTACCACCAAACCATGGAAGATTATTTTGCTTCCAAGCAGGTGCTTTTTGAAGGTTGTGGAACCGATGCTCCCCGCGCCGCCGTGCTCAACACAGACGACGAGTTTGGCGAGAAACTTACGAAGATCAGCAGGAAGCGCGGCTCTCAGGTCTTTACCTACGGCTGGACGAAGGCCGACTTCCGGGCAGACAACGTTAATATTACTTTACGCGGTACAAGATTCGATCTGGCTACGCCAGGAGAAACTATCCCTCTTTTTTCGCCTCTGATCGGAAAAGTCAATGTGTGCAACGTTCTCGCCGCTGCCGGCGCTGCGTTCGCGCGCGGTTGTAAGGCCGAATCGATCGCTAAAGGCGTGGAGAATCTATCTCGCGTGCCCGGAAGATTTGAGCGAGTAGACTGCCGGCAACCCTTCACGGTGGTCGTCGACTATGCTCACACCGACGATGCGCTGCGAAACCTGACGGCGCTGGCTCGAGAGTTCGTTAAGCAAGCCGGCCAGAATGGCCATGTCATTACGCTTTTCGGCTGCGGTGGAGACCGGGACCGCGCCAAACGCCCACTGATGGGAGAAGCCGCGGGCAAGGGAAGCGATTTTGTCGTGCTCACGTCTGATAACCCGCGCAGCGAGGATCCGTTGGCGATTATCAACGACGCAATGGTGGGCTTGCAGCATTCCGGCGCGAGATATAAGACGGAACCGGATCGCGAGGCGGCTATCGCAACGGCGATCCATGAAGCCGGACCGGGCGACATTGTACTCATCGCCGGCAAAGGGCATGAGAAAGTGCAGGTCACACGCGATGGATCGATTCCGTTCGACGATGTCGCGGTCGCCCGGGCGATTTTGCGCGATGCAGGGTACGATTGCGAAGTGGCCAATGCCGCTGCCGGAAAGAATGCATGAAGCTACCACTCTCCCGGGTCATCGAGTTTCTTCACAGTGACGGCGAGTTTGATCACAAGGCGCTGGTTGGGGGCTATTCCATTGATTCCCGGACAGTTCAACGTGGAGAACTCTTCTTCGCGGTGCAGGGAGAACGCCTGGATGGGCACGATTTCGTTCCCCAGGCACTACAGCGCGGCGCTGTAGCCGCTGTCGTCGGCAAGAATCAACTTGCGCGCTATCCAGTCAAGACACAGCTTCTCGCCGTGGATGACACTCTGAGCGCGCTACAAACGCTGGCGACCGCGGTCCGGCGACTGTGGGGAAAGCCCGTTATTGGGATTACGGGGTCCACGGGCAAGACCACCACCAAAGAAGCGGTTGCTCACGTGCTATCTGCCCGCCTCCGGGTGCTGAAATCGGAAGGTAATTTAAATAATCACTTTGGCCTGCCGCTAATGTTGCTGAAGCTCGAGGCGCAGCACGACGTCGCGGTGGTCGAAATGGGCATGTCGCACAGCGGCGAAATCAGAGCGCTTGCTAAGATTGCTCAGCCTGAGACCGGCGTCCTGACCAATGTTGCGCCTGTCCATTTGGAATTTTTCAGCTCGATCGCGGAAATCGCGCGCGCAAAGTACGAGTTAGTGGAGTCCCTGCCGGCCAATGGAACAGCAATTCTCAACGCGGATGACGAATACGTTTCGCAGTTTGGCCGTGATTTCCACGGCAAAGTAGTTTTGTACGGATTGCGGGCGAGCGCGGACGTTCGCGCGGAATACATTGAGCAGCGCGGTGCGGAGGGCTCAACCTTCGATGTGGTGGCGGGAGAAAGCCGCCAAAGGGCTACATTGCCACTGGTAGGCTCCCACAACATCCACAACGCACTGGCGGCAGTGGCAGCAGGGCTGGAGCGCGGGATGAGTCTTGCTGAAGCTGTGGATGCGCTGGCCTCGCTCGCTCCCGCAGATAAGCGTGGACAGGTCGTCCGATTAGGCAACATCACAATTATTAACGATTGTTACAATTCAAATCCAACGGCTTTGCAAGCCATGGTGGAAACCCTGGCCGCGATGCCAGCGACTCGGAGAATTGTCGTCGCGGGAGAGATGCTGGAGCTCGGACCGGCCGGGGAAGAAATGCATCGCCAGGCCGGCAGGCAGATCGCGGGCAAAAAAATCGATGTGCTGTTGGGAGTCCGCGGTCTGGCCCACCCCATGGTCGATGCGGCTCGCCAGGCGGGAATGCGGACGGAGTTTTTCGAGGATCCGGAAGACGCCGGAGAATGGTTGGCCCGAGAAGCCAGGGACGGGGATGTGATATTGCTGAAGGCATCCCGGGGTGTGAAACTGGAACGGGC
>CATPBY010000191.1 GCA_955652845.1 uncultured Terriglobales bacterium
CCCGAATGCCGCTATCCATGGAGAGCACATTGGTATAACCCATTTTTTGCAAGTTGTCGGCCGCCAGCGCAGAGCGGTAACCTCCGCCGCAATAGAGGACTATGGAAGTCGTCGAATCGGGAACGCGCTCTTCAATATCGCGCTCGATGATCCCCCTGCCTAGATGAATCGCGCCGGGCAAGTGGTCCTGCGCAAACTCGCTCTTCTCGCGCACATCGACTAGCAGGAATTTATCTCCCCGATCGATCTTATTCTTTACCTCGTCAACGTTAGTTTCCTTAACCCTCCGACGGGCATCTTCGACGATCCGCAGAAAACGCGGGGAATGCTGGGGTGCCATGGGCTGCTCCATCAGGTAAACGTTATGTCTACGATACAAGAAGTTACAGAACGTAACAAAACCATCTGAACCAGGAATATTCTATTGAACGAGCCCCAGCTTGCCGATGAACTTGTTCAGGCCGGCTTGCATCTGTCGGCGCAAGACCGGATGGCTCAGGGAAAATAATATGAAGCATTCTACAGTGCTGCCTCTGGTTTGCCTTCTGCTTACGATCCCGGGACATGCCCAGGACTCCTCGCGCGTGATTGCGATGGAAAATGCATGGAACCAGGCAGAACTGCACAACGACGGCGCCGCGGTTGAGATGTTGCTGGCGGAGGACTTTGTGATGACCGTGGCCGAGGGCAGCCTTTATAACAAAGCCCAAATCGTTGCGTCGGTGAAGGACAAGTCCTACCATCCTGACGTTTTGCAGTCGACCGACATTGTGGTGCACCCTTACGGAAGCACCGTCATTGTTACCGGTGCTTACCACGAAAAGGGCGTCAGCAAAGGCCAGCCGTGGGAGCGCCGCGGCCGCTTCACTGATACCTGGATTTATCTGGGCGGAAGATGGCAGTGCGCAGCCAGCCACTTCAGTGTGAAGCCGAAGTGAGTATTACCGGGTGAAATTTGAAGTAGTCTCGGGCGCCAGGGCGGAATCAGGCTCTTCCACCGATGATAAATCGAGGAATTTTTTCAGGTCTGCTTCCAGTCGGCAGCGATTTTCTTCTTCAAGATCGGTGAACTCAAAAGGCTGCAAACATCCCTGCGTAGCCCACATAGGAAATAGCATCGCGGCTTTGCTACGGACGGTGCATGTCCCCACGTGAAACATCACCTCAACCTTGATCCCCTCGTCTATCGGTTTATCCATATGCAATAGACCTCCGGTCACCGAAAGCTGGTGAAGGCGGGTGCGGATTTGTCGCCCGTTTTCCAGGCGCACCAGGGCGAGCACTGTTCCTGCCAGCTTGACCCGGGGGGCACGTCTCCGATTATTGGATTGCGCGGATGGTGACATGAGTTCCTTACACTATGACATTGCATGTGCGCAGGCGGGAGATTACGAAAGAATGAGGAATCCGTGACATCGAGCTGAATGGTTCGTTATTTGTTCGCCGAGCGTGATCGTCGGGGGGAGCCCACTAGCTCGGCCCTCTCTAGTAAGAGCGACGGATTACTGGGGTTACTTTACCCCGACTGCCGGCCACCGTAAGCTGCGGACCTATGGCGCTCAATGCCCTGTTAATGTGCCGGCACCAACAATCGCTCAAAGTGCTGGCGACGGCTTTCGATGAGTTTGATATCGATCACCAAGTATGCGGATCGGCTCATGAAACCATCGAACTGATTACGCAGGGGCGTTACTCGGCTCTGGTTCTGGACTTTGACCTGCCGGGAGCGGCCCTGGCTGCGCGGATAGCGCGCATGACGCCGTCTCATCGCAGGCCGGTGATTTTCGCGATGATTGGCGCCACAACTGCCGTCGCGGCAACGTTCCAGGCGGGGGCCAACTTCGTTCTCTACAAGCCGCTTGTGTTTGAGCAGATCATACGTTCATTACGGGCAGGCCGGGGTTTTATGCAGCCCGACCGGCGCCGGTCTGCGCGGCAGAAGATGGAGGCGCTGGTTTACCTCCAGTTCGGTGCTGCCTCTTTGCCGGCGATGGTACTGGATCTCAACGAGCAGGGCATGTCGTTGCAGGTACCTGAACCACTGCCGCCGGTGCAGAGCGTGCCCTTCCGTTTCGTTCTCCCGGGCACATCCCACATTGTGGAGGGAAGCGGCGACATGATTTGGGCGGATGACAGCGGGCGCATCGGCATGCTGTACTCACAACTCACTGCGACATCCAGAAAGCATCTGAACAACTGGCTCACCAAGCGGAGCCCTGGAAAAAGAAATAAATCCGGAATTCCTTCACGATCCGAGCGCGTTCGGCCCGGCCACTCACCCTCCTGAACAGCATTCACAAACGCTGAAAACTTTTAAGAGGCAATTTCGCATGCCAGTTCGCGTGCTAGACTCACGTCTTTCCCTGATTGAGACGAGCGCATGCCGGAGTTGACCTGGCTTTCTGCTACATCCATGGCAAGCCACATAAGGCGAAGAAAGCTATCGCCAATCGAGTTGGTCGAAGCACATTTGACACAAGTCGAACGACTTCATCCAAAGTTGAATGCATTCGTTCAGGTGGATGCTGAAGGTGCGCGCCGCCAAGCCCGCGCAGCCGAAAGTGATTTAGCGCGCAAAAAGCGGCTGGGACCTCTTCACGGGGTGCCAGTGAGCATCAAGAGTTCCATTAACGTCGCAGGACTGCGATGTGAAGCCGGAACAAAATTAAGGGCCGGGTACGTTGCGCAACAGGATGCGCCCCTGGTCTCCCGCTTGCGTCAAGCGGGTGCCATCATCCTCGGAACCACAAATTGCGCTGAGCTCCTGATGGCTTGGGAGACTGACAATGTGCTCTACGGCCGTACCAATAATCCCTGGGATTTGTCGCGCACTCCCGGCGGTTCGAGCGGCGGAGAAGCCGCGGCCATCGCTTCTGGATGTTCCGCGGGCGGCGTGGGCAGCGACGGCGGCGGATCTATTCGCGTGCCCGCGCACTTCACTGGAATCTGTGGGCTAAAGCCTACACCCGGCCGCATCCCCTCGACTGGACATTTCCCTGAGTCGGTTGGACCTTTCGCTTTGCTGGGCGTCGTGGGGCCCATGGCGCGGACCGTCGCAGACCTGAAGACAATGTTCGAAGTCCTCCAGGGTCTCGATGACGGTGATCCCTCAGCCGCTCCCGTTCCGATACGCTGGCCAGGCAATGACGGAATGAAGAAGGTCCGCATCGGGTATTTCGAGGACGATGGCCGCACTCCGGTGACCGCCGAAACGCGCACGGCTGTGCAAACCGCTGCTGGAGGTCTCCGCAGCGCGGGATTTCAGGTGGATGCCCTCTGTCCTGAAGGACTCGAGTGCGCGCGCCAACTGTGGTGGAAGTTTTTTGGAATCGCAGGCGGTATGCTCCTCCGCCCGATGATTAAGGGACATGAAGCCGATCTCAGCCCGATTCTTCAGGAATTCTCCAGCCGGGTGGCCGCCGAACCGGCCCATACCGGGCAGTCGCTGCTCGATACCTGGATACAGCGTGACCTGGTACGAACCCGAATCTCCTCCCAGATGCGAGACTGCCCCGTATTATTGTGCCCGGTTGCATCCATTCCGGCGTTTAAACATGGCGAACGAAGTTGGAAAATCGACTCCCGAATCGTTCAATATCTTGACGCCTGGAGCTACTCCGAATGGTTTAACTTGCTGGGGATGCCTGCTGCAGTCGTACCCGTAGGAAAATCTCCGGAAGGATTACCTATCGGAGTGCAAATCGTCGCGCGTCCCTGGGAAGAAGAATTAGTGTTGGGGATTGCTGCCGAGATCGAGACTGCATGCGGCGGATGGCAAAGGCCGCCGGTCGCGTAAATAGTCCACGTATCTGCAGCATGCAGCGGTTGCCTTTATACTATTGCGACAGATTCCACAGACGCAAAAAGTTTAAAGAGCCAATAGTCTGCTCATGTCCGTCCCAGGTGGGAAGTCGGCTAATGCTGCGCGCGGGACCGTCCCCGGCCGCATATTTTCCGGGCTAGTGAGCTTTCTTTGCATTTCTGCAGGGTATCTTTATACATTTCCTCAAGCCAACGTCTTCTACGCAGTAATTGTCTTCCTGCATGCTGTCGCGGGTGTAGTTGCGTCCGTGCTTCTAGCGTTTCTTTTCTATCGACTGCTGTGGGGTGGAAGCCGCACCTCGCGCCTGGGTTGGATCCTGGTCGCCGCGGGAGCAATTTCCGGACTGATTCTGATCAAGATCGGAACGCCGCGCGCTGAATGGAAGTGGTTCTATCTGCATATTTTTTTGTCATTAGCGGGGGTGGGAATCTTATTCGCACAGTGGGCTGGGAAGCGG
>CATPBY010000192.1 GCA_955652845.1 uncultured Terriglobales bacterium
CAATGGCATCAATTGACCGGTACGTCCGCTCCGCCTGGACGAGCGCCTGACGCACTACCGGGACAATTGCCTTCAAGTGCTCTCGTGAAGCCAGTTCCGGGACCACGCCGCCATACGGCTGATGTGTGGCAATCTGCGAAACCACGACGTTCGAAACCACCTGTTCGCCCGAACGCACCACCGCCGCCGCGGTCTCGTCGCAGGAAGTTTCGATCCCCAGGATGTAGCTTTCGAGCATGGTTTCGCCATCCAGTTTAAGCCCTCAGGACACGTAGGGACAGCCGACCTCGCCTGTCCAGTCGTCGAAAGGCGACCGCATTTCCACCAATCACGGTGAATGTTACCCTGCTCTGGACTACGGCGAATCTGGCGCAAGAATGGACCATGCAAAACAATTCGCTATAAACGTCGTTCGCACCCTGCGCGGGTCAGGTTATCAGGCCTACCTGGTTGGCGGATGCGTGCGCGATCTGCTGCTGGGACGAGAGCCCGCCGATTTCGATGTGGCCACGGACGCCATGCCGGATGAGGTGATGCGAATCTTTCCGGAAACGTACGCTGTAGGGGTGCAGTTTGGTGTGGTGCTGGTGCCCGTGGCAGCCGAGGCCGAAACGCAGGTGCCTAGACCGCGTTCAGACTTCGCGCAGCCAGGCGCCGACTCCCCTCGGGATGACAAGGGGGTGGTTGAAGTTGCTACTTTCCGCAGCGATCTTGGTTACAGCGACGGCCGGCATCCTGACGAAGTGCGCTTCAGCAAAGATCCGCGTGAAGATGTGCGGCGCCGCGACTTCACCATAAATGGTCTGCTGCTCGATCCTCTCAATAACGACGTGCTCGACTTCGTCGGCGGGCGAAATGATCTTAAACACGGAATCATTCGCGCTATTGGCGAGCCCGAGGAGCGCTTTGCCGAGGATAAACTGCGCATGTTGCGGGCGGTTCGGTTCGCCGCGCGCTTCGAATACGCCATTGAGCCAGGCACCTTCGCGGCCATTCAGAAGCTGGCGCCGCAGATTCGTCAGGTCTCCCGCGAGCGCGTACGCGACGAAATGACCAGATTGCTCACCGAGGGTCATCCCAGGCGTGCGTTCGTCCTGCTTGATGAGAGTGGTTTGCTGCAGGAGGTCCTGCCGGAGATTTCCAGGATGAAAGGAGTGGAACAGCCGTCTGAATTCCATCCCGAAGGCGATGTCTTTGTCCACACCCTGCTGGTTTTGGAGAAACTGCCGCAGCCTTGTTCGCCCACCCTGGCCTGGGGTGCGCTGCTGCATGATGTAGGAAAGCCAGCGACCTTTCGCATTGCGCCCGACCGCATCCGTTTTGACGGACACGTGGATGTTGGGGTCAGGATGGCGGAAGAGATTTGCCGGCGCTTGCGTTTTCCCAACGATGACACCGAGCAGATCCTGGCTCTGGTTGGCAACCACATGCGGTTCGGACACGTGGATCGGATGAAAGAATCGACGCTGAAGAAATTCCTGCGGCTGGCTCGCTTCGATGAGCATCTGGCGTTACACCGGGCTGACAGCCTCGCAAGCCATGGCAATCTCAGAACCTACGATTTTATTCGCGAGAAGCTGATTGCCATCCCGCCAGAGAGTATCCGCCCGGCGCCGCTCATCACCGGCGACGATCTGATCGCTGCCGGCTACCAGCCTGGCCCCAGTTTCAAGAAAATCCTTTCCGCAGTAGAAGACGCACAGCTAGAAGGACAGTTACCGTCCAAGGAGCATGCTATGGAGTTAGTGCGCCGGGAGTTCCCACTCGCTTAAACGCCGGCAGCGGGCGGGAAGCGGCGCCGCGAATGTCCTTGTCAAGTCCCGCTGGAGGATCAAAAACAAGTCAACCGTCTGAATGTAAACCAAATATATTTTCACCGCGAATGTCCCATTTGTAGTGTTGAAGTTGCTATTCTAAATATAGAAGGTAATCACGCGAACCCCGCTGAGCGTCTCCCATGAAAGTCACTGAACAGGACGTTAAGTATGCAGCGGACCTGGCTAACCTGGAACTTAGCGCAGAAGAGCAAACGCGAATGCGGCGCGATCTGGACGCAATTCTTGGCTACATCGATCGCCTGAGCGAGCTCGACACCGCCAATGTCCCACGCATGGCGCAAGTTTCCCACATGAACGCTTCCAGTCAAAGTCATACCGGCGACGCCGATGGCAGCCGCGAGGACATACATGAGGGACTGCGAAAATCGCTGCCGCACAGCGTCGCATTGCAAAACGCCCCTGATTCGGACGGAATTTTTTTTAAAGTTCCCAAGGTGATTGAGAGATAAAACTGAAGTCGAAAGCAGAAGTTAGAACTAGATTGCCGAAGTAAAGGCACTACCTTCGTCGCTTTTAGATTCTGCATTCGGACTTCTTACTTCTGCATCGTGCCTGCATGGAGCTGACATCCCTCACCATCGATTCCGCGCGCTCTGCTATTCAGGAGCGCAAGACGACGGCTGTGTCGTTGGCGGAATGGGCATACCGCAAAATTGAGAGCGACGATCCCACGATTGGGGCATTCATAACCCTTTCGAAAGAGCGCGCGCTGGCCAAGGCAGCGGAAATTGATGAGATGGCCAAAAAAGGCGAGAAGCTGGCGCCGTTAGCCGGGGTGCCGTTTGGAATTAAAGATGTGATGGTCACGCGCGGGGTGCGCACGACCGCGGGTTCGAAGATACTCGGTAACTACCTTCCGCCATACGACTGCACGGCGGTGGCACGATTGGAAACGGCTGGCGCGGTGGTGCTGGGGAAGATGAATTGCGACGAATTTGCGATGGGATCGTCGAACGAGAATTCGGCGTGGAAGCCGGTGCGCAATCCGCGCGACATAAGTCGCGTTCCCGGCGGCTCCTCGGGCGGGTCAGCTGCCGCCGTCGCCGCAGACATGGCATTAGCGACGCTCGGCTCGGACACCGGAGGCTCCATCCGGCAACCGGCTTCTTTCTGCGGGGTCGTCGGGTTAAAGCCCACTTATGGACGAGTATCCCGCTACGGGTTGATTGCGTTTGCATCGTCTCTCGACCACATTGGTCCTCTGACCAAGACGGTCAAGGATGCTGCCATCGTGCTGCGAACGATCGCAGGACAGGATCCCATGGATTCCACTTCGGTGGGGCCAGCTGTGCCTGACTATGTAGCCGATCTGGAAAAACCGGTACGCGGATTGAAGATTGGGGTAGCGAAAGAATACTTCGGAGAGGGTCTGGATCGGGAAGTTCGCGCGGCGTTGGAAGCCGCAATTCAGAAGCTGGCAGAACTCGGCTGCGAGGTCGTCGAAATCTCTCTGCCGCATACGAAGTACGCTGTACCCACCTATTACATTGTTGCGACGGCGGAAGCCTCGTCGAATCTGGCCCGCTTCGATGGAGTGCGCTACGGCCACCGCGCCAGCGCAGCGCGCACGCTTTCCGAGATGTACCGTCGAACACGAGACGAAGGTTTTGGCGCCGAAGTGAAGCGCCGCATCATGCTTGGAACCTACGTGTTGAGTGCCGGATACTACGATGCCTACTATCTGAAGGCGCAGAAAGTGCGCACGCTATTGACTCGCGATTTTGACCAGGCTTTCCAGCGCGTCGATGCCATCGTTACCCCGACGAGTCCCACGGCGGCATTCAAGTTGGGCGAAAAAGTGGATGATCCGCTGGCAATGTATCTCGCCGATATTTACACGGTGACGGCGAATCTGGCGGGCATTCCGGGAATTTCGATCCCCTGCGGCAAAACAAGCGAGAAATTGCCAATCGGGATGCAATTGCTGGGCAAACATTTTGATGAGGCTACAATTTTGCGTCTGGCGCACGCCTACGAACTGGCGGAGGTGCAAAATTAAAGGCGGCCTCAGCAAAGTGCTTCGTAATAAGCGTCCCCGGCGCAACCGCGGCAAAGAACTTTTCCCTGGCTGCGAACTTCACGGCGAAAATTAATTCCTTCGCCACATTCTTCGCAAACTATACGCGCCCCTTTGTATCCGGGAAATTCTTCCGGCGGGAGGTCGACCTTCACCCATTGCGCGGTGAAAAGGTCGTCATCTGATATTTCACGATAAGCCAGCATCTGCTGCTGATTTTTGTCCTGTAGCTCAGGATGCATTTCGCGCGCCAGGGTTTTAGCTGATTCCCTGGCGGCGATCCGGACGGCCTTACCGGTGTTGACGTCCACAAATGTGGCGGCGACTTTTCCCCAATCGCGAAATTTCAGGGCGCGCTTCCCCAAACGGCAGCCGGTAACCACGGCCACGGCGTCAGTGGCGCAACGATCAATTTCGACAAACGTTACCAGGCGCTTGCGGTCTTTCCCTTGAGGGTCTTCGATTCCGAGCTTTGCCAGGCCGAGCATCGCCAGGCGCACACCGAGGACCTGTCCGGCGCAGAGATGGCCGTGGGCTTGTTCGGCGTCTCGAAGATATTCGTCAAGGGATTTCATCGCAGTTATCGGTTCTCAGTTCTCAGAGGCATTGTATTACGACAAAGGAGACACTCATGCAATCAAACTCGAAGTCCAAAATTGGGATGGCGATTGTGTTAGCGCTTTCAGTATTCGCCACTGGCTGCAGCGCGCAGTGGGTAAGTGTGGCGTTGGCGGATCTGCCGGTTCTGACAAAGATGGCCCTGAATATTGCTTCTATGGTCGCCACACTGCAATCGGGCCAACAACTGAGTCCTGTGGAAGCGGCAGCCGTTCAAAACATCTCAGCTGAGGCCAGCAGAGACCTCGTCCTGCTGCAGACGTTTTATAACGAATACAAAGCGAATCCCGACGCGCACACAATGCAGAAGATCGAGAACGTGATCGCAGACATCAATCAGAATTTGCCCGCTTTGTTGCAAGCCGCGCATATCAGTGATCCAACCTTGGCGGGGAGGATAGCTGCCGGAGTCAACCTGATTCTGACAACCGTAAGCAGCTTCGCTTCTCTCATTCCCCAAACCGTGACATCACCTGCGTCACAAAAAACAAGGCGAAACATCAGAATCCCAAGCGCCAGAGATTTGAAGACGCAATGGAACCTGCAAGTCTGCGCGCCAGCCGGCCACCCCGAAATTGATGCCGCGATTGTGGGCTGTGAGTTGGGATAGGAGCCATGAGCCTTCCCGTCATCGCTCTGACC
>CATPBY010000193.1 GCA_955652845.1 uncultured Terriglobales bacterium
CGTCATCATGCTTGACAAAGCCGCCAACAAAACCAATCACAATCACGGGTGGCGTCGCCACAGTTTCCGCTGTATTGGCAGGAACGGCAGAGCCGGCGCGGGCGGGGACAGGGATTAGGCAGAGGATTGCGCAAATAACATCAATCGAGCTGCGACAGCGCCCCACAGCGCCAAGTATGATAGCAAGAAAGCTGCCATTCGTTAACCGTCATGGCTGCTATCGATTCCACGCTCGTTGAGTCCGCGCTTGCAACTTAGGGTGGCAAAACTGCAAACTGTTGCATGCGTGTTCTGTCCCAGTTCCTTCTGGCGGCAAGTGATCCCACCCATTTCCCTGACCCCGGCTTGCCCGAAGTAGCGTTCCTGGGACGCTCGAATGTGGGGAAATCCAGTGTGATCAATTCCCTGCTGGGAGCAAAAATAGCCAAAACCAGCTCTACGCCGGGGCGGACGCGATCCATTAACTTCTACCAGATACGCTGGGCTGGGAAACCCGTGCCCGAACTCATCTTTGCCGATCTGCCAGGTTACGGTTATGCCAAGCTTTCGCGCGAGGTCTCAAGCCAATGGCCGGCTTTTATTGATCCATATCTGAGGGAGCGGCCTTGCTTGGCGTTGTGTCTGGCTCTGGTTGACGTTAACGTGCCTCCTCAGTCAAGCGATGCTCAGTTATTGCAGTTTCTGAACGCCAGCGCGCGACCCGTCCTGATTGTGGCCACCAAGAGCGACCGGCTCTCTTCCAACCAGCTGAATAATTCTCTTCAGCAGCTAAGCCAACAATATCCGACGGCCAGGATGGTTCCATACTCAGCGAGAACGGGAGCGGGCCGCGAAGAGCTTTGGCGCGAAATTCGCTCGGCGGTAGAGATTTATCTCAGCGCACGCTAGCAGGCACCGTCTTCACTCCCATCTCTACTCTTCGCATCCATTACTGATCCATTTATGATGAACTAGCTTATGGCGACATACCTGATAACTGGCATTGCGGGATTTATCGGATCCGCTCTGGCGCGCGCGGTGCTGGCGCAAGGCGATCAAGTGCGGGGGGTGGACAATCTTTCTACCGGCAAGCGCTCCAATCTGGCAGAAATTCAGCATCGGATCGATTTTCGCGAAGCTGATTTATTGGACCTCGAGCCGGTACGCGTGGCGTGCCAGGGCGCAGACTACGTTCTGCATCAAGCCGCAATTCCTTCGGTCCCGAGGTCTGTCGCTGATCCTCTGACCAGCAATCGCGCCAATCTGGATGCTACCGTGAATGTTCTGATGGCGGCGCGAGAGGCGAAGGTCAAGCGCGTAGTGTATGCGGCGTCGTCCTCGGCTTACGGGGAAACGCCCACGCTTCCCAAATACGAGGCTATGCCGCCCGATCCGATATCCCCATACGCCGTCGCCAAACTGGCCAGCGAATATTATATGGTCTCGTTTTATCGGTGCTACGGCCTGGAAACGGTTTGTCTGCGTTACTTCAATATTTTCGGCCCGCGGCAAGATCCCGCCTCGCCATACTCGGGCGTGCTCGCCAAGTTCATTACCCAAATGCTCAAAGGAGAACCGCCCATTATCTTCGGAGACGGCACGCAGAGCCGTGATTTTACTTACGTGGACAATGCCGTTGCTGCGAACTTGCTGGCTTGTACTGCGCCCGCCGGCCAGGTTGCGGGGCGAGTCTTCAATGTCGCGACTGGAGTGCGGACCGATCTTAATGAGACTTTCCGGCTGCTGAAACAACTGACCGGTTATACCGGTAATGTCAGGTATGAGGCGGAACGGGCAGGCGACGTTAAGCACTCACTGGCAGACCTTTCGAGGGCAGCCCGGCATCTGGGATATAAACCAATGGTGAATTTCGAAGAAGGGCTCCGCCGCACCATCGCGTGGTACAAGTCGGAGGTCGGGACTTCATTACCTCGGTGATCTAGGGCGCAATCAGCCGCAAGGCTACAGTGACGAGATGACACTTTCATCCCTTTTGGTTTCGCGTGACTGGCCAGAAGTAAGCGTTCTGGAATGTATTCTTGGCGGGCTGCACATCGCTGTGGAAGTGGAATCGGAGCCGGAGCGAGCCCGGGGCAAACTGGCCAAGTCGAAGGTGGATGCTCTAATTGTAGATTGCGACCTGAGCGGCAGTGCCAACTTACTTGCTGGTCTCCAGAATGGCACGATCCGCAACTCCGTGCCTCTCCTCATCATGGGTGCTCCAAGCCGTCGCAAGCGATCCGAGATTGAAAAAGGAGCGTTCGTGTTCGAAAAGCCGATTTCGGTTGAGCAGGCGGTACACACGTTGTCCGCCGCTCGGAACATGATCGTGGACGGGAGACTTCGCTACCATCGTCAAGCGCTGAATGTACAGGTGTCGGTCATCTGTGGAACCAACAAGCGAATGCGAGCTCAACTGATGAATCTGAGCCAGGGCGGCGTCGGAATCAAGGTAAAACAGGCGCTGCCATCCTGCGGTCCGCTGCAAGTTGTGTTCGCTCTGCCCGGAACCCGCCGGTCGATGAAGATGGAGGGACAACTGGCTTGGATGGATCCGCAGGGTAACGCGGGCATTCGCTTTGTCTCTACCAACGAGCGGAGCAAGCGCGACCTGCAGCTCTGGCTGGAGCAGCAGTACTTCGCGCATTAAACTGCGTGTTCTTGTTTGGCGTTGCTTTCTCTAGCGGAATCTGGGCCTTTCGTCTTCCCGCGTGTGTATCCCATCAGACTCGGCGGCAAGCTGTGCTAAACGATCGCCGGGCGTGACGCCCAGGCAGATGGCGAACAGAAACCAGTAGACCAGCGCGAAAAGGCAAAGAACTCCGCATGCCAGACCGAGTGCTACGTGCCACGCGAGCGAAACATGGGTGGTGGCGAGGGAGACCGCTGAGAACAGCAAAATTGCAGACAATAGAGCCAGGCCGTCTACCAGCCGTGGAACGGCACGCGAGGAAATCGAGAACGGGAAATCGTGTACTTGTACTGGCGCTCCCCTGCCTTCTGGTGCTGGTGGCTGATCAGCTTTTCCGGGTCGCAGCCTTAGCTCTCGCCGAGTCGCCGCCTGCGGCTC
>CATPBY010000194.1 GCA_955652845.1 uncultured Terriglobales bacterium
AGTGTAGGCGTAGTGATAGGGAAGCGACAGATAACGATCATCCACACGGCCGAGGTCGCTCACGTTCATTTCGAACAGTTTTTCTTCGGTAAAACCGTCATCCTTGGAATTTAGGTTGAACGTGTTTCGACGAATATATGCCCGCGCTGTTTGCGGATTCCACGGCGAGCCGTCCACGGGTGGAAACCACGGGAACGGACCCGAATCGTAAATCGGCGCTTCCAGGATTACCTTATCTCCTTCAGTTCGGCCATTGAGCGTGTGCACCGTCGCCCCCGAGGGCCCCTTGAACCACCGGATGTCTTTTGCTTCTCCATCGCGCGGAATAATCGCCACATAGCTCGGTTTCGTGCCGTCCCAGCCCCAGTGAACCTTTCCCTCTTTCAAACGCTCCACGCTGGTTACATAACCGTAGACCGGGATGATCACGTGCTTCTGAGTCAGCCCAATATCGTGCACCATGCTGATGTAGGGCACTTTGAAACGAAGCTCGCGGATAACCTCTCCCTTGCTGTTAATCGTGTACAGAAACACATCATTCGTTTCCAACCCGGTCGCCTCGTAGCCATAACAAATCATCTCTCCGGTGACCGGATCGATTTTCGGATGGGCTGTGAACGTCAGGCTCTTGTACTTGCCGTGAAAATCGTAGGCACCGATGGTTTCGAGGGTGTTGCAATCTATTTCGTAAGGAAGGCTATCTTCTTTCGTGGTGAAAAGCTTTCTGGCAAATACCACCGGCGTCGTGTTTTGTACAGTTCGATCAAGCCCCTTAACACTGGGATCGTCGGTAAACGGATTGCGATACTTGCCAAAGAGCTGCTTGCGAGCTGCGAGGTCCGCTTTGTACCGGGGAGTCTTCACCCAGCGGCCCTTATAATTCACAACGCCGTCCTTGAACCGAAACATGTTGATATAGCCGTCTTCATTGAACGGAGCGTCGTCCGAAAATTTCGGCGGATACAGCCAGTCACCGCCCAAGCGCACAAAGGCCCCGTTCATGTCCGTCGGAACTTTCCCGATCACTTCGCAGTCGTAGACGTCTGCCTCAAACCGCGTCGGCGCGAAGAATCCCTTCATCGTTGGCTGATTCGAAAAATCGACCATCGTTCCACTCCTCCCCTTTCAACTCCACCTCGGTGCTCCCTTTTTTGATTGTTCTGTCTTAGCTTATCCTTCCGCAGGATCAATCCTCGTGCCCAGTCGGGCCGTCAATCGTCTCAATTTTGGCGATCGAGGCGCGATGGGTGTTGCCTACCCAAAAAGCGACGGACGCGGTGGAATTATCCACGAACGCCCTACGCATGTTCGTTTCTCGCGGGAGTAAATATGCATTGTATTGCCCCGTTCCAGGATCCAGGCGCAGGACTGAATCGGAAAACTCAGTCACCGCCCATACTTCTCCTTTTCGATCCAACGTCACATCGTAAGGAAAATAGTAGGGAAACGGTACAGGCCACTCCTGAAATTTCTGAGTGTTCGTGTCGAACATTCCGATTTTGTTGCCCCGATTCTCGCCAAACCAGAGGCGCCCTTGCGAGTCAATCATGCCGCGCCTCGGCGCTGAACGAGCGGTGGGCATCTGGTAGAAAGAAATTTCGCCGGTCTTCGCGTCGATCCTTCCGATGTGTTCCCGGCCCATGACCGTAAAATAAGCATTGTTGTGACTGTCTGATACCACTTGATAAATTAGCGGACGCGGACGCGGAAACGGCTCAAAAACGTCGAACTTACCGGAAGCGGTGTCCAGGCGCAGGATCGTGTACGTCCCCGAGTCAGTGATCCATACCTTGCCGTCTACGTGACTATGAGCCGGGCCCACAAACGTGAGCTCTCTATAATCTGCATTGAGCTCTGGAGGGAGACTGTACACCGTGAATTTCTCTGTCTTCCTGTCGAATTTCGCCACGGCGGCCTGGAATGTCATGGCGATCCAGATGTTTTGTTCCTCGTCAAACTCCACATCCAAGTTGCCGTTGATTGCGCCCGGCTTTAGGACTGGTATGGGGTACTCAGTGATCTTGCCCGTTTTGGGGTCGAGCTTTCCGAGGATCGGCTCACCGAAGCTCGCATACCAAACCGTCCCTTGTGAGTCGACGATCACATCATGCGGCTGTCTCGTTCGCTTGGGCAGGTCGTACTCGGTGATGATGGCGTGAGTGGCTGCCCCCTTTGGACGTGGAAATGTCTTCAAGGGGTAGGACCACTCGGAGATCGAGCTGAGGTTGAGTGTACTGAGGTATTCAGCCATTTTTCGGCGATTTTCCTGCTGTTGAGCCTGCTGTTCAGGCGAAAGCTCACTGCCTGCGCGGCCGGGCGGATCTTGCTGGATCATCAAGGGAAATGATTCGGGAGAATGGTGAAACATTCGATCGATTACCTGGCGGAATTCATCTGTGTCATGGTTAGATCGAGCAATTCGCTCGAGCGTGTGGCAGTGCGTGCAAATCTGTATGGATTGTTTTTGTTCGTCCGTTCCGGGGAAGCTCGCCATCCATTCTGCGTTCGAGAGTTGGGTCGCCAGATCGCTGGTCTTGCGCAGTTTGAGATTCGCTGTGGCCGGTTTTCCCGCGGATATGTCTACGAACGCCTCTCCGTCCAAATCATAGCCATCGGCCCGTACGCGCAGATCGTAGTGGCCTGGATCAAGCCGTCCCGTGGGGAATGAGTAGCGACCTTGCTCGTCGGTGAACACGGTCACCGTGACCCTGGCTCCAGTCTTCTTCGCGCTGACTAGAACTCCTTCCATCGGTCCTTCGTCTGTGGAAGTCACTTGTCCCGTCAGGTCCACCGAGATTTTTCTTGCGGCGCTTTTCATCCAAAAAGGAAAGATCGCTGAGACCAGGAATAGCACCGAGAGGCCGTATAGTCGGCTGCAAACATACTTGCGCGACACCGAACATTTGCTCAACTGAGCGCGCATGGAGCTGAATTTCAGTGACATTGGGCACTCCCTTTCAGCCGGACGCTACTTGCTCCGCGGCTTTGTCGTCGGGTCCATGATCTCTTTTTCGAACGATTCCATCTCAGAGGCGGAGCAGATCGTTTCTCCCATGGGGGAGGTACTCAGCATAAAATGCTTCTTTCCGGTCATTGATTTTGTGTATGCCTTGGGATCATCGACAGTGAGGGCGAGCTCCAGCACGTTGGGATTCACCCGCCGGAAGCGCTCGATAACATGCAGTCCATCGCTATGTGGGTGGCCAACATGATCGAGCCAAGTCTTGTCATTGAATCCGACTGTGTCAACTACGAGGGTGTCGCCCTCGTACCTGCCGATCGAGTCACCTAACCAGGTACTATCAGGATCTTTGGGGTGTTCTCGATTCATGGCCACGGTTCGCCATGTCCGCGTGAACTCATAGAGAATGTAAACATTGTCCGGAGTCTGGATGAACGTGAATTGCCAGGGATAGTCATAAATACGCGTTACCCCTGGCGGATCGCAGTACTTTTGGACCGGATCGTTGACGTTCTCGAATGTTTCGTGAATCCCAAAAGGAGGTCGGGCAGAGTTGAATCTCTCTCTAGCCCAGGGCGTCATCGGCGCTTGTTCTGGTCTCATGCCCATAGGGTCGGAAGGGTCCCAAGTCAGAGCTACTTCTCCCTCGGGCATGGACCTCACGGCCTGGGGCGTTATCGGTCCAGGGGTAATAGACATGGGTCCCCAGAGCCCCGAGAGATCGGGTATCGACGTTGTGACGGATGCTTTCTCCATTTTGGGGGGCATGGTCGCCGTGGTCTGAGCGCGGAGAACAGGGCAGATCAGAGCCAGATGCACAGCGATGACGATACGAATTAGCGGAATTCGGTTTTCCGCTTTCCGTGTTGAGACAGGAATATCTTCTTGCGAACCCTTGCAATCTCGCATTCGTTCTCTCCTTGGCCCAATGGTCGGTGAGGAGCCGTTATTTCGCGCCGGACCCGACCGTAGGATCCATGATTTGTTTCTTAAAAGAATCGTTCTCGGACATCGAACATAGGGTCTCTCCCATCGGTGACGCGCTTGACGCGAGGAGGCGTCTTCCGGTAAACGGCTTGGTGTATGCCCTGGGATCGTCCACCGTGAAGAGGATTTCCAGAGTGTCGTGGTCCAAGCGCCGAAAGCGCTCGATGATGTGAAGCGCGTCGGTATGAGGATGTCCCGGGTGATCGAGCCAGGTTTTATCGTTGAATCCGATGGTGTCAACGACTAGTGTGTCCCACTCGTATCTGCCAACGGAATCTCCCAACCATGTACTATCCGGATCTTTGGGATGACCACGCTCCATCGCGACAGACCGCCAGGTCCGAGTGAATTCGTAGAGGATGTATACAACCTTGGGGGTCTGCAGAAGGGTTAGCTGCCAGGGATAATTGTAAATCCGCGGTATACCGGGCGGATCACAGTAGAGTTGGACCGGATCGTTAATTCCCTCGAAGGTTGCGTTGGGTCCAAATGGGGGCCGCGCAGACTTGTACTTTTCTAATGCCCACGGAGTCATCGGAAGACCTCCGGACACGTCCCATCTCAGTCCCTGCCTAGCACCTGGCCCCCAAAACCCAGATAGGTCCGGCGCCGCCACGGAAGATTGGTCTTTTCGGTTCTTGGCAGTTTGTGACGATGCGTTAGTCTGAGCTCGAAGAAAGCACGCGCACATCGTACATGCCAATGAGACGATGGCTAGACTGGTCGACTGATTCCGCATTTTGAAGTTTCTCCAGGACGCTCGCAGATTCTTCAGCGTTCTCATCATATTCGTACTTCAGATTTATCGGGTGGGGAGCGGAGTGCCGTTGATGACAACCTTCAGAACGTTGTACTGAACTCCGGTAGTCCCCACAGGCGCGCCGTTCTTGGCGGGATAAGTGTCGGCAACGATCCGATCTCCCGGCTTCATCGAATTCTTAGTCCAACCGATTCGGTTCATATGAATCGGAGACGCCAACTCAAGAAGCCAGTGTTGAACTTCGCCACTGTCGGTTTTTACGTCCAGATGAATCACACAGTGGGGATTGCTCCAGTCAAATCCAGTGACTACACCGCTTACCGTAATGGCCTTATCCATGTCGTAGCCAGCTGTGCCGTGGTGTGCGACTGCCGGACCCGCGGCGAAAACAAGGCAGACGACGAGACTGACAGAGACCAGCAATTTCCTATTCATTAAACGCCTCCCTAGATGTATGGATCATCGCAAGCGCTGCGCTCAAGAGTGTGCCTGGCATATTTCTCCTAGCTTGATTCGTGATCTGATTGCAGGTGCGCGCATTTGATACCAACTGACATGGACTAAGGGGCTAGCGACGCAACGTATGCCGCGATCGCCACCATATCCTCTTGGCTCAAATTAGCCACGACGGGAGTCATCAGATCCGCGCCAGATCGCGCGCCCGACTGAATGTTTTGCAGCTGACGGAAAA
>CATPBY010000195.1 GCA_955652845.1 uncultured Terriglobales bacterium
ACGGCATCGCACACCGCCAACGCTCTCTACACCGGCGAGCGTGAGATGGTCGCCAAGCAGGTGCAGGATCAGTTGGTCGCCCAACTGGTGCCCCGCGGCATCGTGGTCGAAAACGTATTGCTGCGCGATATCCAGTTGCCCGCAACTCTCAAAGCATCCATCGAGTCCAAACAGCAGGCGGAACAGGAGGCGCTGGCGATGAACTTCCGCCTGCAAAAGGAAACGCAGGAGGCTCAGCGCAAGCGGATTGAAGCCGCCGGTATCCGCGATTTCCAGCAGATTGTCGCTCAGGGCATAAGTCCGCAATTGCTCGAATGGAAGGGCATCGAAGCCACGGAGAGTCTGGCCAAGAGCGGGAATGCGAAGGTGGTCGTGATCGGCAACAACAAGAATGGCCTGCCCCTGATCTTGGGACAATGAAGCGGCGCCACAGTCCGCTGTTACCATAACGGCGTGGCAGCACTTCTCGACGTTCGTCATCTCACGGTCGAATTTCCCCGCCAGGGACGTGCGGGAACGGATAACTCGCCCGCCCAGAAGCTGCTTGCGGTCCGCGACCTGAGCTTTAACATCAGCGCCGGCGAAGTTCTAGGCCTGGTGGGCGAATCTGGATCAGGGAAGTCGGTAGCCTCATTGGCCTTGATGCGCCTGCTCCCGCCACAAGCCAGGGCTTCCGGGGAAATATTCCTGTCGAACGAGAGCCATTCAGGGCGTGAGCTCTTGAGTCTTCCAGACGAGGAAATGCGCGGTCTTCGCGGTTCTCGGATCGCCATGATCTTCCAGGAACCGATGACCGCGCTGAATCCCGTCATGCGGGTGGGCGACCAGGTCGCCGAGGCAGTTCTTGTGCACGCCAAAGGCTCGAAGAGCGAAGCCTGGTCTCGCGCCGTAGCCGCCATGAGAGAGGTTGCGATTGCCGATGCCGAGCGGCGGGCCCGGGACTTCCCCTACCAGCTTTCCGGAGGAATGCGCCAGAGGGTGTTGATCGCCATGGCCATCGTGAACCGTCCGCAGTTACTTATCGCGGATGAGCCTACCACCGCTCTCGACGTCACCATCCAGGCACAAATTCTCGAACTGCTGGCAGAACTCCGTTCCAAGTTTGGCCTCACCATGCTTTTTATCTCGCATGATCTGGCAGTAGTTTCGCAAGTTGTGGACCGGGTAGCAGTGATGTACGCCGGCAGCCTGGTGGAGATGGGTTCCAAACATGCAATTTTCCAGTCGCCAGCGCACCCCTACACTCGCGGTCTGTTGAAGGCAGTTCCGACCCTGAGAACGGATCGAAGTCGACCGCTCGAGACGATTGAAGGCACAGTTCCCGCGCTGCATGCAGTGCCGGTTGGATGTCCTTTCGAATCGCGCTGCGGCTACCGGGTGGTACCGTGCGCGCAAGAATTCCCCCCGCTCGTAGAAGTGAGCCCGCAACATTGGGCAAGATGCCCGGTGGTGAATGGCGTTATCGCGTAGGGAAAGCCGCCCTGCCTATCTATCGAATTTCAGCGGCGTTTCTATGTTGCAACGTGCTATGAGCGCTTGACCGGACAGCCGGGGGCGGCTTTCCCTGCGTGTTCCGAGGTGCTGACGTCCATACATAGGTCTATAATCCCCAGTTTGCCCGGTGATACGTGCGCCTTCTTCTTTTAAGCGACATTCACAGCAACCTTGAGGCCCTTGAAGCCTGTCTTACGGCTGCTCCCCAGCATGACCTTGTCATCAATCTGGGTGACATGGTGGGCTATGGGGCCAGCCCCAACGAAGTGGTGGAGCGCTCACTCAGCCTGGGGAAGATTTTTGTCCGCGGAAATCATGATAAAGCCGCCAGTGGCACGATGGATCTGAGGGACTTTAATCCCATCGCCGGTTTGGCCGCACTATGGACCCGCGATCAGCTCGTCCAGAAAAATCTGGAGTGGCTGCGGTCGTTACCGCGGGGGCCCCTGCAAATCCCTGACTTGCCGGGCATGCAGTTCGTGCACGGCTCTCCCGTGGACGAAGACGAATATGTGGTAACTCTGCGGGATGCGATCGAGCCTCTGATGGTGTCCGGGACGCCGTTAACATTCTTTGGCCACACCCATCTGCAGGGAAGTTTCTCGACTGACGATATTGCCAGCGACGCTTTCCGGCCCGAGTACCGCACAATCGGGCAAAGTGAAACAACGGAGTTTCCGATTAAAGAAGGGCTTCGGTACATGGTGAACCCGGGCTCCGTGGGCCAGCCGCGCGACGGCGATTGGCGAGCTGCTTTTGCCTTGTATGACTCCGACGCCCGCATCGTTACCTTCTGCCGCGTGCCTTACAATCTGAAGGGTGCGCAGGAGCGCATCCTGGCTGCGAACCTGCCACAGCGGCTCGCTACCCGCCTGGCCACCGGGAGATAGACTTCGCTCAGCCCTGAGCGCGGAGCGCCGTTGTACACTTCCATCCATGCGTTCTGCTTCCTCCCGCTCTCGAACCTCAGATCTTTTTACGCATAGTGCGAAAATGCCCGAGCATTATCTCATCGCGCACAGCGATGGCGGCGCGCGGGGAAATCCAGGCCCGGCGGGATACGGAGTTCTCATTGAAGATCAATCGGGCAAAAAAGTCGCAGCGCTCAGCGAGTACCTCGGGCGCCAGACCAATAACTTCGCGGAGTATCGTGGCCTGATCGCGGCGCTGGAGTATGCGCTTGATCACGGGCACCGGGCGCTTAAGGTCATCAGCGATTCGGAGCTGCTGGTGCGCCAGGTCAAAGGCCTTTACAAGGTGAAAAACGCCGTTTTACGGGAACTGCACAGCCGCGCAAAACAATTGATCGAGCAGTTGGAATACTTTTCCATCGATCATGCGCTGCGCCAGCACAATCAGGAAGCCGACCGTCTCGCCAATGACGCGATGGACAAAGGTATGGGACGTGTGGCGCGGGCGCCCTCGCCCGCGGCGGTTTCCGCCAGCTCGCAGGAATTCGACGGCATCGTAAGGGACGGAGCGGTCCAGCTGATTAACGGCGAGCTGCCCGAAGGTGCAAGGGTGCAGGTGCGAGTTAAAAAATGATTCTGTCAGCTTACTCTGCCGCAGAGGTGTGATCGTGGACAATTCTCCATCCATCGGGAAATCGGCGGAAGATCAAGGTGAAGAGCCCGTGCGGATTTTTCCCGTCAGATGTACTCAGCTTCCACGCGCCGCGAACAAATGCTGAATCAGAAGCGAGAGATTCAATATTCAAATCGGAAAAGTCCAGTTTCCCCATCTCGCGGCCTTCGCCCTGATATGACTTGCGATAACGATCAAGCGTGGCCTGCCAACTCGAGATCTGTCGCGCTCCAGAAAAAAACGTCAGCTTCGGCGAATTCCAGTATCCGGCCATGAACCCTTCGACGTCGTGACGGTTCCATGCGTCTTGCTGACTTTGCAGAACCTGGCG
>CATPBY010000196.1 GCA_955652845.1 uncultured Terriglobales bacterium
ACGTACTCGAATTCGAACGAAGCCCGTAATCGTGCTGGCAAGCGGAGCGTCGTGGCGGAAACGTCCCAGATCAGCCGGGGAGCCTCTGGGACGTCCTGACCAGTGAGCCGGTTCTTCGCTTGCGCGCGGGCAAACGTGGCTTGGAGTGAGCCAAAGGAAAAATGCCGCTGAGCGGACACAGTTAGAGCTTGCACCAAGGACGGCCCGACACTCTGCTGCACCCCGGTATCCGGATCAATCTTTGCCAATTCCTGTGAGTTGCTTACGCGGACGAGCGACAATCGAAATCGTGTGCCCAAGACCGATTCCGTCGCCACGAATTGGTTCGCATGCGAGATTGCAATGGGCGTGCTGTGAGTCGTGCCCAAGCCGATGCGGGGGTCATTGCTATGAAACGCCTCGCCAGAGCTGAAGGCTAAGACCGGAAAGTGAGACCTGCTCGGAACGCGAAACAATAGTGTGCCTCGGGGCGACGCTAGTCCCGCGCCAGTTTCGTATGAATCAGCCGGAGTGAGCCGGTCCTTGTTGCTGAACGAAAGTGCGTCGTAGCGGGCGCCGGCACTGTAAGTAAGGAATTGCGAAATCGATCCATCAACGGAGGCATAGGGAGCAAGATCGCTGATCATGAAGTCATTGCGCGTGACTGGCTGAAAGACGCCACTCGCATCGGCGCGAGCAAGTTCGGCGCTCCGCGGAGAATCGCGACGGAAATCCAGGCCCGCCGACAATGAAATCGTGGAGTTTACTCGTCGATTATAAGAAGTGTTGCCCCCCGTGATTGTGCGGAATTCGGATTGGCGAATCAAGCCATCGCCGAAATCCGACCTTAGATCCAAGCTGTAGGTGCGGAAATATACCGAAAACTGAAGCTGTTGCCGATCCGCTATCTGCCACGTATCGGAAGCTACCAACAAAGCCGTATCCGTGCGGTCGGACTGGCGAGCATCAATCGTGTCTTGCGGGACTCGCATAGCAATGGGTACGAGGCCGGGGATGCGGGACTGCCCGTGATAGCTGGCTCCGAACACCGTCAACAGGTGATGGCCGAAGGCGTAACTGCGCTGGCCATTGACTTTGTACTGATGGCGGCGCTCGGGAAGCGCGAGAAATCCGTCGCCGCCAGCGATTTCCATCCCCAGCCACGCGCCCGTTTGCGGATTGCCAGGACTCCATCCGGAAACAAAATCGTAATCGTGCGGGTCAGTGGAAATCTGAACAAAGGGTTCCAGCCTCGGGACCAAACCGTAAGCCACGGCAAGATCAACCGCGTTATTACCGTGCCGCACATCGAATGCTCCTGCATCTGATTCCACAAAACTGATCGCATTCGGTATAAGCAGATTGGGATCGGCATAACCGTTGCCGTGCGCGTTGGCCGGTAGATTGTTAGGAAACAAGAAGTCACCAACGCGAATATATTGGGCGATCGGCTCGCCGTGATCTGCCGCCACACCGGGTGCAAAATACTGGGGTGCTTTCACTCCGCCGGATGCAGTTTCTGAAGGATAACCCGGCAAAGCCACGGGGACACCGGGCTGACCGGGCTGTGCTTGCAGCAACTCGTCAGACTCAAAGATTTGCGTTAAAGCAGCGGAAATTGGACTGTCCACTTGCGCGCTGACGGTTGTCGTGGAGGAAAGCTGCAGCTCGAATTTCAGATCGGTATCAGCGGAGATTGAAACGGGAACGGAAAGAGGCGTGTAACCGCTCGCTGCAATCGAGATCTTGCTCTCTCCTGAGAGGGCTAGCAACTGAAAGCTGCCTTGCAAATCCGTTCTCGCCGTCGCGCTCCCCAGTTGAACCTCAGCCTTAGCGATGGGCTCTCCATCTGCGGCGACCACATGGCCTCTCAAAACGAATCTCTCGGCGCGCGCGCCGGGGGCCGCGCCTGCTGTGGCCGGATTCGGTCCGGCCACTGCATCTTCCGCCAGCAAGCAACCTGTAAGGACGCTGACGGCCATCGCAATGAAGAGCGCGTTTCGCATGATCAGTTCTTCTTGGGTGCGGAAAGGCTGGCTAGCAGTTCCCGCGCCAGGCTCGATCCAGGAGCGTTCATTTTCGTAGCATCGAGTAAAAGCCGTTCCCCGGCGGCGCGGTCGCCGCAACTCAAAGCAATCTCTCCGGCGTGGCGAAGCATTTTGGCATCGCGAACACCCACCGCTAGTGCTGCTGCGATTTGCGTTCGAGCTTCGGTGTCGCGTCCGTTCACGTGAAGAGCCCAGGCATAGGCGTCGAGCGTGAACACGTCGTGCCTCCGGGCGTATTCCGCTTGGGCAACCTCCAGGGCTTTTGCCGGCAGGTGGGCATGGTCAGCGTAGTAAAAAATCAGTTCGCGGTTGGAGTTGTCTGCGCGAATGCTCTCTAGGTGTGACTTAGTCTCAAATTCTGCAAAGGCTTTCTTGGCTTGGTCTCGGTGGCCAGCGAGTTCCAAAGCTTCGGCCAAGTCGTAGAGATTCTCTGCGTGTTGGGCCGCGTCATAACGCTGCTGCAGAACATTGACCGCATCTTCATATCTCTTCTGCTCAGTGCGGACTTTGGCGAGATTTCCCAGCGCGTAGTGATATCCGGGAAAGAGTGCCAGCGCTTGCTGCAACGTGTTATCCGCCCCGGTGAGCTTCCCAGACATGATCTGCAAGTGACCGATCTGGCTCAGAATCCAAGCCCGGTCTTCGGCTTCGCTCGGCGGCGTGGACTGATAGGCCATGTTCATCAGTTCGATCGATCCATCAAGGTCGCCGAACAGCTCGCGGAGATAAGCGGCACGCGTCAATCCGGGGAGATTCCCGGGGCGCAGATCCAGCATCAACTGGGCCGAGTCTTCCGCTTCCTTGTAGTTCCCCAGTTCAATGTTGGCGTCGGTGAGAAATCCGTAAACCATCACGTCATCGGGCATTTTCTTGTTGAGCTTGCGCGCCTCTTCGCGAGCGGCTGCGAATTCGTGCTTTCCCAGCAGCAGCCAAACAT
>CATPBY010000197.1 GCA_955652845.1 uncultured Terriglobales bacterium
GCCCGATCTTCACCGCTGGTGCGTAAAATCGCGCGCGAGAACAATGTAAACCTCTCGCAAGTCACAGGCAGTGGGCTGGGTGGCCGCATTACCAAGCAGGACATCATGGCTTTTCTCGACAAAGGCCAGCCTGCAGCACCCTCCTCCTCAACCTCGCCGGCGACCGCGCCATCTGCTGCTTCGGCCAAACCGGCGCCTGCCGCAATTCCGGGCGATCTCGTGCCCATGACCCAGATGCGCAAGATCATCGCTCAGCGCATGATCGAATCTCGCCGCACCAGCGCTCACGTGCACTGCATGTTCGAGGTGGACATCACCCGCATCGTTCAGCTGCGCAACAAAATGAAGTCCGGCTTCGAGCAGCGGCATGGCGCTCGCCTGACCTTCATGCCTTTTTTTGTTCGCGCCGCCATCATCGCGTTGCAGCAGTTTCCCATCGTCAACGCGTCCATTGAAAACGAAAATATTCGCTATCATCGCCACGTCAACGTCGGTATCGCTGTCGCTCTCGACTGGGGCCTGATCGTACCCGTGCTCAAGAACGCCGATGAACTTAACTTCCTCGGCCTGCAGCGTGGCATCACCGACCTGGGAGAGCGCGCCCGCTCCAAAAAACTGAAACCGGACGAAGTGGAAGGCTCCACTTTCACCATCACCAATCCCGGCCAGTTCGGTGCGGTGTTCGGGCTTCCCATAATTAACCAGCCTAACTCCGCCATTCTCGGCGTAGGAGGAATCTCCAAATCGGCGGTAGTGGTCACTGACGAGCAGGGCAACGATTCAATCGCCATCCGCTCACTGGTTCACCTGACCCTGGGCTACGATCATCGCCTCATTGACGGCGCCGTGGCGGATCAGTTTATGGCGCTGGTAAAGAAGACAATGGAAAACTGGAGCGAAGAAGTAGGTTGATGTCTATTGGGTTTTGGCCCAGATCGATGCGTTCAAACACTCGACCGTGCCATCGATCACTTTACTCAGTCCTTCTTTGAACTTCGGTTCGTCCACGATCTGCCGGTTGGTAATTGCGTCTGTCATCGAAAGCGCCGCCTCAACAAAAGACAACGCAGCGTCTTTTTTTTCGCTTCCCGACCGGTTCCCGAAAAGCCCTTCAATCCCGTTGACCACCGCAGGGACAAAAGCAATTCCCTGAAGCAGCTTGGATAAGAAATCCATAGCTATATCTCCTTTATAAATAGACGTTGTTATTTGAAACCGAGAACTGGAAACTGAAATCCGCGAACTGCTACTTGATCCCCCATCTGTCGTGCATGGCGATCGCGGCGCTGATGGCCACGGTAATGGCCGCGTTTACAATCCGGTCATAAACCCCTCTTCGTATATCGCTTCGTTCCAGTAAATTAATTCTGTCCTCCGCTAACTTCATGCGGCCGGGCTGGAAACTGCCCACAAGGCTCTCCATTTTGGTTTCCAGCCGCCCCAGCTTCTCCAGAACCTCGCGTTGAAAATCGCTGTCGGAAACTCGCATCACCAGGGATTGTCTCCCCGTACCTGCGGGCTGTTCCCACTTATCCGGAAATTCATCGTCGCGGTGTGTCATAGTGGATAAACCACGGTATAAAACGTGTTCGCGGGAGACGCGCCGATGTTGGGGGCGAGCGCAACCGAGAGAGTGCCGCCAGCTCCCAGCGTTACACTTTTCGTGCCCGCCGCCACCGCCTGCCCTGCCGCCGTGCTGAAGACCGGCCAGAAAATTAATAACGTTCCGGCAGCTGGAGTATTGTCGGCGCGGTAGACGATATCGTTGATCGTCGTGGTCCCCGGCCCCTGGGCTTGGGACGGCAGCAGCGTCAGCAGCACAACCAGCAGCACGTAAACTTGCCACTTCAAAAAGCGCCACTGGCCAAACGTATTTTGTCGGTTGCTCATTTGCCTCTCACCGAAACTGGTACGGCCTGGTTATGTCAGATTTCGCGCAGGCTTTTCCCCGCCCTCTACGACGAAGGGAAATCGCCCAGCCTGGTCACGATTTTTTCTGGATTTATCGAACTACTCTTGGAAGGTCAAATCCAACTTGTGACGCGATTTCTTCTAGCGTCCCGCTTTTACCTGCGATTCTAGGAACCGCTCCACGCTGCGCACGTACACGTCAGCGAAATCGACCACCGGACGCCGCGCCTCAATCAACTGCATCGCGTCTTTCATCTGCCAGCTCAGCGAGCACAACACTGCTAAAGCCATCATCGGTGCGCGATGTACGCCCGCAGCGCAATGAATAAACAGCTTGGTGCCGTCTTGTTCGAGTGCCTCAAGAGCGAAGTCCACGCCATATTGAAAGATTTCCGGAGGTTTCAGCTGAAAGTCATCATCGATGGGATTCCACAAAACCGAAATTCCATGGGCCTCGGCCAGGGCTGTGTCGTCGAATTCGATCTGCATGTCCACGATGTGCGTTACCCCGGCTCGTGCCACCGCGGCCATGTTATCGGCAGTCCAGATTCCGCCTCCTACTGCGATTCGCCCGGTTACCCATGTCATGTCCATGCAGAGAGCCTTGTGCAGGATAGGAGCGGCGCGCTCAACCACTGAACGCAACTCGGTGTGCCTGTTCAACACCAGAGTCAGACGACTGACCGCCACCGACCACTGACTGGCTTTCATTTTACGGCATCACCCCATCAGCTTCAGACTTCTAACGAACCTTTCGTAACTTTCGTTTCCAACTCAGTCTCTTCCGCAACGCCCAGACGGCGTAACAGCGTTTGAGCCAGCGAATCTGAGCCGGAAGGCTCTAGTTGAGCGGTGGCCGGGTACAAACCGATCATCTCGAACAGGTACTTCATGGCGGCGTAATGCCCGCTTTCTGCTTCCTCAATTGTCATTTCGACCATTTCCAATGCACGCCGGCCCACCAGATCTGCGATTTCCAGCCGGATTTCCGCGAGCTCCACTGGTTTGCGCGAGTCTTCTTTGCCAGACGAAAGACGTTTTGGGATCTTGTCCGATGCACCTGGCTTTGAGGTTTTCATCCGCGCGCCTGAAATTTGCCGGCCCACAAA